>JANWJZ010000059.1 GCA_025451675.1 Halanaerobiales bacterium
AGAATCAGTTATATTATTGGATACCATTGGGGAACTGGGTAAGATTTATTCTCTGGCTGATTTTGTCTTTGTAGGGGGAAGCCTGGTGGCAAATGGAGGTCATAATATACTGGAACCAGCAGCCCATGGTAAATTGATTTTTTTCGGTCCCTATATGTTCAACTTTAAGGAAAGTGCACGTGTTCTACTGGAAAATAAGGCAGCCATCCAGGTAAAGGATAAAGAGGAACTTAAAGAAAAGATGAAAGCCGCATTAGCAAATTACGAGCAATTCTCAGGGTATGGAGAGATGGCATGGAATATAGTACAGACCAACAAAGGTGCTTCCAGGAGAATTATTACCTATATCGAAAAACGGGGTTTAATATCAACATGTTAATTGGATAACTGCCCTGTTTATATTTAAATTTAATTTAATTTAATCAATATGGGAATAGGTGTGCTTTACTATGGGATATTTCATTTACAATCTATTGATTAACATTATCTTTATTTTACTGCTGCCCTTCTTAATGATAAAGATTATATTTTCAAGGGATTATTCCAGGACTTCAATCTGTGAACGTCTTGGTTTTTTGCAACCAGAGTTGAAGAAAAATCTTTTAAATAGTAAAAACAAGGGCAAAAAAATTATCTGGTTTCATGCTGGCTCTGTAGGAGAGGTGGTAATTGCCAGAGAACTCATTAATGAGCTGAACAAGACGAGTAATAACTATTCTTATATAGTATCTACCAGTGGCAGGTCCGGCAGAGAGATGGCCAGTAGATTTTTTAAAGACAATACCTTTTTGTTACCCTTTGATATCCCCTGGATAATTAAAAGGATAGTAAAAAAAATAAAACCTGCTCTGGTGGTTATTGTGGAACCGGACCTATGGCCAAATTTTATAAGATATTCTTCTCTATATTCCAATATCATCTTAGTAAATGCCTGGTTTAACAATGGAAAGATTGAACAGTTTAAATATTTGCCTGGTTTTTTTACTGCCATGCTTTCCTATTTTGATCTTATAAGCCTGCAGGATAAAAAATATCAGGGTATATTAAAGGATGTAGGTTTTAGTTCTGAAAAGGTAAAAGTGACGGGTAACATTAAATTTGATGTGGGAGAGAGGAGTACACGTGTTAATCCCGAAATAATAAGAAAGGAATATAAAATAGGTGATGATAAAGAAATTATTATTGCCGGGAGTACCCATTCTGGAGAAGAGGAAATTTTACTGGAGATATTTAGCTCTCTTGCCAGGGATAATGAACAACTCCTTTTAATAATTGCACCAAGACATATAGAACGATCTACGGAAATATTCGAGCTGGTTCAGAAAAAGGGTTATAAGGTTGCGCTGCGGTCAGAACTGGATTCACTGAAGGTAGAAGAGGTAGAACCTGATATTATAATATTGGATACCCTGGGGGAATTGCTCGATCTATATAGTATAGCTACCATGGTATTTGTGGGAGGTTCATTGATCCAGGCAGGTGGCCATAATTTATTTGAACCTCTTATATATGGGAAGCCTGTCCTGTTTGGACCTTATATCAGTGATGTCAAAGAGATGGCTGAAATAATATTGGATTATGGTATAGGGTATATGGTTGAAAATAGTGAGGAACTATTAAAGAGGATGGTTATAATTTTAAGAGATAAAAGACTACAGGATAGAATAAAGGATTTATCTATGAAATTAATGGAGGATCAGCAGGGGATAATCAAAAAAAATATAGATTTTATTAATGAATTTGTAATAAAATAAATTATTTTTCCGGGAGTGTTTTTATGAAAAGTATAGTTTTATTATCCTACAATAACCATCAGAAAAAATTCTTTCAAAAATTAGTTAACATAATTGAAAGTAGAAAGGGAAAGTATAAAGCTTATCTTTTAACTAGTGATAAAGTATTTATTAAATCCATCTTTAATAATAAAAAATATAATTTTTTAAATACTGAAGAAATATCTGATGTAATAAATTATTCCTATTTAAAATTTAAGGTAAGATATAAATTGCAGGATGATAGTCCAATAAGCCGACTTTACAGAAAAATCCTTTTATTTAAATGTAGACTGATGGAAGCATATTTATATACTTTCTTAAAGGATAATAATGTTAATCTTGTAATAGTCTGGAATGGAGCTGCCCTGGAAGCGGCACTTCCTATTTGCCTGGCCAGAAAGCTGGGAATCAAGACTATTTTTATGGAAAATGGTTATTTTCCCGGTACAGTAGTTATGGATACCCAGGGTGTAAATGCAAAAAATTCCTTACCCAGAAATAGAGATTTTTACGAAAATTTATCTATTGATGAAGAGAAGTTAAAACAATTAAAGGGAATAAATCCAGAATACAGGAAATTAAGAGGAGAAAATAAGCTGGATGATAATGTAATACAAAAGGAGACAAAACTTCTCCCGGATAAATTTATATTTCTGCCATTTCAGGTTCATACTGATACCCAGGTTTTAATTAATTCTCCTGTAATTAAAGATATGGAACAATTATTAAAGGTAGCATATCAAGGTGTAGAAGAATTTAACAGAAAACATGGCCTTGATTATAGACTGGTAGTAAAAGAACACCCCTCTGATCATGGTAGGATAGATTACAGCCAGTTAAAAGAGGAATATAGCGAAAAAGGTGTTATTTTCCTTAAAAAGATACCGATGAAGGAAGTTTTAAAAAAGGCGGAACTTGTAATTACCTTAAATTCAACTGTTGGTATTGAGGCCTTATTATATGGCAAACCCGTATTAACACTTGGTGATGCTTTTTATAATATAAAAGGAATAACATATACCTTGCAGGATTATGAGGATCTCGCCAGCGCAATAAATTGTGCTCTAAAGGATGAATTCAATCGAGAGCTTGTAGACAAGTTTTTATATTTTTTACGATATAATTATTTGGTTGAAAGTAGTAAAAACGATACCAGTAGAAATGACGAGCGAGTAGTAGAAAAGATTATAAGTGTTCTAGAAGGGAAGAAATATGTATGGATGTAATCAAAATATTTAAGAGTAGTAATGTTTATGAAACATTAATCCTGTTAGGATTAATGTTTATCCTTATATTATATGGTTTTGCTGATTTAACTACATATTTAGGTTTATTATTTATGTTAATTGGAGGAATCTGGCTGGCTAAAAAAGAGGGTTTTAACGTATTCAGGAATTATATACAATGGCCGATTATAGTCCTTTTCTTATTTGCTACGATATCTTTGTTATATGTCAGTAACTATAGAAAAGCTTCTAATGAATTAGGTAGTCTTTTGGAGATATTTGTTCCTTTTTTTATAACCTTTTATATAGTGAGAAAGAAAAAAAAGATAAATAAATTCATGTTGTTTTCTTTGTTGTCGGGGAGTTCTATTATAGTTATCTATGCCTTTTATGAATATTTTGCATTAGGTTTACGTCGGGTTGGTTCTTTGGTGGAAAATGCGAATATTCTTGGTGTTTATATGGTTTTTGTGTTGCCTTTTATATTTATTAACCTAATTAGTAATCCAAATAAAAAAATAAAACTTATTATGGCAATCTTATTTGTTTTGCATTTTGCAGCCCTATTATTTTCCGGATCTAGGGCAGCATTTTTTGGGGTGATTGCCTCATTTTTATTTATAATTATTAATCAAAGGAATAAGATATATTTTATTCTATTAATAATCCTATTAATAATACCCCTGTTTCTACCATTTAATATATATGATAGACTGTATGATTCATTTCAAAGTTTTTTGTCAGGTACCGGAGACCAGAGAATTTATATATGGAAAAATGCTTTGGATATGTTCCGTTTGAGACCGCTTACGGGTGTAGGTATAGGTCAATACCCCATATACTATAAAATATATGAGGATGCACCGGTTAAATATCGAATATTTACCCATGCCCATAATATTTATCTTCACATTTTAGCAGAGTTAGGATTAATAGGCCTCTGTATTTTCTTCTGGTTAATATATAAAATTTTTAAATTTACCATAATTAATTATAATAATATTAAAAAAGACGTTTTTCTATTTGCATTACTGGCATCATTAATAGGATTTATGATACAGGAGTTATTTGAATTCAGCATTACTGATAGTGGAGGAACTACTATATTGGTTGGTGTATTACTAGGATGGTATATTGGTTTATTATCTACTAATGAAAATAATGATCAAATAGCCTGATTTTAATAATATATTTGCAGAAAATAAATGTAGGTGGATATAGAAGAAATCCACCTACTTTTTTATTTAAAAGCAGCATACATTTTTTCTCTATTTACCGGTCTTACATTTTCCACTATCCATTCCCTCATCTTCTGTCCTTCTTCAGTACCCTGCGGGTAGGAGATGAAGTCAAGGCTGATGCCCAGTCTTTCTGCTACTTTCAGGGCGATAATCGGCCAGATTTTGCCTATATCTTCGATGATGGGGATACTGCCCGGTAATCTTGCAAATCCGGACATCTCCATTCTGAAGGGTACCCCTGTCAATTTAGTCTTGGGCAGGCCTTTTGCAATTGCCTCCTGGACTATGTTGCTTTCCCGCTGTTTTCTCCAGGCCAGTTCCAGATTTGGGTCAAGATCGATACGGATTATGGTCTTGCCGGCCAGGCTGTAAGTATAGTAGCCTTCATGATCAGGCCAGATACCATGGCCTGTATACATCTCAAAGGGCCCGTCATGGATTTCCTGGGTAAGGGCAACAGCAGATTCGATAATTATGTCTGCCTTACCCAGCATTTTTGCTATGCGCATGGACCTTTCAGTAATTGAGATGGAATCTCCTATGGCCAGGCCGACAGATCCCCCGCCAACCAGTTGAGGTACTGTTACCAGTAGTTCTTTATTATTGGCAGCAGCTGCTCCCAGCATAGTCATCCTGTCTGCTCCCTGGCCGACTACATATTCCAATGGTACTCCATTGGCCTTTGCCAGGGCTTCAGCTTCCCTGGCCAGCCTTTCTGTCCTTAGTCCCAGTGGATAGGCCAGATTCCCGGCAGCCTTGATGATGGTATTACCTTCTTCAGCCAGAATCCTGGCGATATAATCCTCATCATAGTCGAATTCTTCTTTAATCATCTTTGCGTCTTCTTCCGGGAGAATACTCGCTTCAACCAGATTGTCTATAGGCAATTTCTCCTGTGGTATACCAAGTTTTCTACCATCCACACGATGGACTTTTTCCAGGGCACCGGCCATCTCATGGGCAACGACTGCAGAGGAAGTGGTGACACCATCAACAATTCCCTTATTAATCAATTCTGCTATCAGGGTTGTAACTCCTTCATGGATGTTTGGGCCACTACCAGTAACAACGACTATATTACCTCCCTTTTCTTTTGCCTGGACAATTTTATCGATACTCTGGTCTATCCATTCTTTATTCTGCTTGCTCAGACTATTATAAAGCTCATTTATTAATTTATAATTAATCATATCTTACCCCCGCCAATAAAATAAATAATTAGCTTCATAAAACATTAATTATAATTCTCCAGAATTTTTAATATTCCTTTTTTCTTTTCTCATTTGGCCTTGAGTTTTATTTGTTTAAAAAGAAATAAACTCCTTTAGAATAAAAACTCTTTCATTTACTAAAACTATCTCCAGGGATAAATTTAGAGTTTTTAAGGGGGCGTTTTTTATGCGTAGGATAAATTTTATGGCCAGGGTTGTCCTTTATGTATCTCTGGGAATCTTAACTATTTTTTTTCTATCTGCTTGTGAAATGCAGCAGCCTGAAAATATTCCGCAGAGGATGGAAAAAGATGTCCGGGAAACAACAGAAAAGACCTATACAGGCTATTCGGATGCTAATGAACATGGTTATGCCTGGGCGAAAGTGACAGTGCGGGGGGATGATATTACCCACGTTGAATTGATGGAAATTCTATCTACAGGCGATGAAAAAGATTATGAAACATATCAGTATGAACCTTCTGTCAAGGCTTATGAAGAAATGCCAGAAAGATTTGTTAAGGCAGATTCAGCAGATGTGGATGTCTATACAGGAGCCACCCATAGCAGTGAGAAATTTAAACAGGCTGTTGCCAGGGCCCTCGATTATGCAAAAGGTGGAGTAGAGGGTACCTATTATGATGGTACCTTCCAGGGTGAATCAGAGAGGACAGATTATGGTTATGCTGTTGCCCTGGTAACCATCAAGGATGATAAAATTAGTAATGTAGAGTTAAAGGAATATGATGCCAATGGGAACCAGAAAGATTTCTCCCAGTATCAATGGGAGGCGGCTGTCGAGGCCAATGAAGAGATGGCAGAGAGATTTGTAGAGGCCAACTCTCCTGATGTGGATCTTTATACAAATGCTACCCAGTCGAGTATAAGATATAAAGAGGCAGTTACCAATGCTTTGCGCCATGCCCGTAAAAATCCTGATAAAGATGTCCAGTAGTGATTTTTAGAAAAGGACAGAGCAATTATTAGAGCGGTGAATTTTATTTACCGCTTTTTTTATTTAGTAAGAATAAATTTGATATAGAAATTCCAGAGGTACTGAAGCCAGTTATAAAAGATAAAAATTGAAGCAGGGAAAAATATATAATGGTGGAAATATATACATAAATATCTTTTTATAGAGAGATAAGGGGTACAAGTGCAGGCCCCGGAAATATTTAAGTAAAGGGGATGAAATGATGAAGATAGAGGGTTTATTTAATCCTGAGCGGCGCCGCCTGGCTATTGAATATAATAAAGAGAAAAGAAAGCTCAGCTTATTTGGCCTTTTCCTGGAGTTTATATTCTGGCTCTTTATCCTGGGTTTTTCCCTGGAAAAGATAGGCTATAATTACTTAAATAAATTAGCTTTACACCATGAATTGAAGCTGCTTATATATCTTTTTACCTTTTATTTAATATATAGCCTCTGGTCTTTAATCAGTGCCTATAATGAATATAAACTGGAAAGGAAATACAGCCTGTCAAACCAGGATAAAAAAGAATGGTTGATAGATGAAGTAAAATCTTCTATCCTGGGTTTACTCTTTTTCTTTATTACAGTACGGGGCTATTTATATCTGGTAGTGAGATTTCCTGAAAGCTGGTGGATATACTATGGTATAGTTACTGCCGTTTTTTTACTATTAATTGCCTTTATCTTTCCAGTTGTGCTCCTGCCCCTTTTCTTCAGGCTGGATAGCTATCCGGAATCGGAATTAAAGGAGAGCTTATGGCAGTTGGTGAAAAAAGCGGGGGTAAAGATAGATGATATCTATGAGATCAATTTAAGCAGCAAGGTCAATGCAGCCAATGCTGCTGTCATGGGCCTCGGTAAGAGCAGGAAGATTGTTCTCAGTGATAATCTCAAGGATAAGTATAGTATTGAGGAGATAGAAGCAGTGCTGGCCCATGAGCTGGGGCACCAGGTAAATGGGGATATGCTGAAAAATATATTGGCGGAGTTTATTACTATCCTGTTTATTATTTTTCTGGTATTTAAGAGCTGGCCTGTTATTATTAACAGGCTTGCTTATGACAGTATTACCAGTGTCATGACTATACCGGCCTTAACCCTGTATGTTTCTTTACTCTCCTGGTTATTATCACCACTGGGGTTATACTTGAGCAGGAGATTGGAGAAAAAGGCGGATCTATACGCAGTCCAGTTAACCGGTAAAGGGGAATTTCTGGCCAGGGCACTGGCCAGACTGGCTGATGAAGACCTTTTACCCCTAAAAGTGGGTATTTACAGGAAGATATTTAAATCTTCTCACCCGCCAGTAGGGGAGAGGGTAGAGTATATTCTGCATAAATAAAAAAAGTCCTTTTACAGGACTTAACAGCTTTGATAGTGTTTTAAATTGGTAGCCCCAAGGGGATTTGAACCCCTGTTACCGGCGTGAGAGGCCGGCGTCCTGGACCACTAGACGATAGGGCCATAAAAAAAATGGCTGCCGGACCAGGGCTCGAACCTGGACTACATGATCCAGAGTCATGCGTGCTACCATTACACAATCCGGCAACTGCATTTATTATAATAGCATAGAAGTGCTTCTGCGTCAAGTGGTTTTTATTATTTTATTTAATCAATTTTTTATAGAATATAAATTGACTATAGTTTTCTGGCAAAAAATCAGCAGGATTTAACATCCTGCTGATAATAATATTATTTATTCTCTTTTACAAAATCAATGGCCTTTTTTAATCTCTCAATGGCTTTTTCCCGTCCTACTAATTCTATTAAAGTAAAGACACTGGGGCCAAAGGTCCTGCCTGAAAGGGCCAGCCTGGTAGTGTGGATCATCCGGGCTGCTTTGATGCCCAGTTCCTCACTTCTCTGGCGGTAAAGTTCTTCAATGGCGGACTCCTCAAAGGGTTCAACTTTTTCCAGACAGTCCAGATCATTTTCCAGGACCATTAAGGTATCATCTGGCTGGAAATGTTTTTTGACCCCTTTCTCTTCATATTCCTCAACCTCATTGTAGAAGTAATCCATGCCTTCAACCAGTTCCGTCAGGGTCCGGCTGCGTTCCCGTACTACATCAACTATCCTGTATAGGCGTTTCATTTCATCATCAGTTGGATTATCACCAATATAAGCAGCCTTTTTGATAAAGGGCATGGCCTGCTGGACAATCTCTTCCAGCGGGAGTTCTTTCATGTAAACACCATTCATCCAGGTTAATTTCTGTACATCGTAGACGGCAGCTGTTTTTGAAACATCCTTCAGGTCAAAATCCCGGATAGCCTGCTCCAGAGGAATAACTTCCTCATTATTTCCAGGTGACCAGCCCAGTAATAATAGATAGTTAATCAGAGCCTGTGGTAAATAGCCCAGATCTTTAAACTCATCCACAGAAGTAGCACCATGGCGTTTACTGAGTTTACTACGGTCTGGGGCCAGAATCATTGGTACATGGGCAAATTCCGGTATCGGGTAATCCAGGGCCTGATAGATTAAGATCTGTTTCGGGGTATTGGAGAGGTGTTCCTCAGCCCTTATGACATGGGTTATCCCCATGAGATGGTCATCTACAACACAGGCCAGGTTATAGGTAGGAGTGCCGTCAGATTTAGCGATAATTAAGTCACCAATTAAATTATTTTCAAAAGAAACCTCTCCACGGATAATATCATTTACAACAGTGTAACCCTCAGTAGGGGTTTTCAGCCTGATAGTCGGTTGGCGTCCTTCCTCTTTATATTTTTTAATCTCTTCTTCAGTGAGATGGCGGCAACGGCCGGGGTAAATGCTTGGTTTCCCACTGGCCTCTGCTTCTTTCCTGTACTGGTCAATTTCTTCCGGGGTACAGTAACAATAATAAGCCCTGCCTTTTTCCAGCAGGTAATCCAGGGCTTTTCTATAAAATTCATTTCTTTCTGATTGATAGTAGGGTCCGAAGTCTCCACCAACATCTGGCCCCTCATCCCAATTCAGGCCGACCCATTTCATGGCAGAAATAATCTGTTGGACTGACTCTTTAGTGGATCTTTCCAGGTCAGTATCTTCGATACGCAGAACAAATTTCCCGTCATGATGCCGGGCAAAGAGCCAGTTAAAGAGGGCAGTTCTTACTCCGCCTATATGTAGGTCACCAGTGGGACTGGGAGCAAATCTTACTTTTACCTTATTCATTAATAGTTGACCTCCTTTGGTAAATCAAAGTACAAAAAAACTATGGCTTATTACACAATTTGCCTTATCTTTTGTACATCTTCAAAATATTATATCAGATGTAAAAATAGAAGACAAGGAACAAAAAACAAACAAATGCTTGATATATTTGTTTTATTTTTTTATATTAAAACGTTGGACAAATAGCTGGGAAAAGACTATATAAAAAGAAATCGACATATGCTCATAATCCTGTTATTCTAATTATAATAAATTGAAGGGGGTAATACGTAATGTATGAGGTAGAGGACAGTAAATTGGTATTAAAAAAGGGAACAGTTTCTATCAGGGAGGCGGTAAGGAACAGTAGAAAGACTAAAACCGGAGTTGCTGGCTGAGCTTTCACTCATGCTGCAACTCCGAGAGGCAGGTGACCAGGGCTGGCCTAAATTATTTACAGAACCTGAGAGTGTTATTGTCCAAAAATACCTGGAGATTTTTGAAAAGATTATTGGGAAAGTAAAAGACTTTGATTCTTCTATTAAGCCAATAATATAGATATTTTACCATTTTAACTCTACAAAATTAGCACTCAGGTAACCTATAGCTGCTCCTACTACCACATTGCTAAACCAGTGGCGGTCCTTGTAAACCCTACTATAGGCTATTAATGTAGCTGTAGTATAAAAAGGTATTTTATATTCAGGATAATGTTTTGATAGGGTAGTGGCTACAGCAAAAGAACCAGAGGCATGGCCGCTGGGCATGGCGTGATATTTACCGGAATTAGTAAAATGTTTGTATTCTTTTGGCCCGGGTGGCCTTTTTTGCCCAATGCTAATTTTCAAGGCTTGGGTAACAGTGGCACTGACTAGAAGGGATTTAAAAGTATCAATTTTTGCCTCTTTATCAGGAATTACAATAAGAAGTGGAATAACCATCTCCGTGTTTCCCAGATTAGAAAAAAAGTCCATGGCATCATCCATAAAATCTGTTCTGTTTTCCAGAGTAATCCTCCTGATTTCTCCATCAAGGTCAAAGGAGTAGGTAAAATCAAAAGAATAAGAATAATTATTCGGAAATACTAAGAGACTGATAATCAGGACTAACATCAAAATTTTCATATTTGCTGTCATCTTATTATCCCCCCCATGTTTTTACTAAAACCAATTTTACTATATTTTTCTCTTTTATGAAAGGAATTTCATGAAAATATTTAAAATTGTGCGCAGGGAGGATAAAATTAAAGTTCAAAAAAAATGAGGGATTTCACCCTCACTCCACCCCCAGCACTGTCAGTAATTGCTGGTAATTTGAAGCCCCTACTTTCCTGTTTATAATGATTCCCTTTTCATCGATAAAATAGCTGGTTGGAGTTCCTCTAACCAGGTATTCAATTGCTACCCTGCCGTTGCTGTCCAGTAAAGCGGGAAAAGTATAACCATTTGTAAGGAGGTAGTTAATGACCTTACCCCTGTCCTCCATTATATTTACAGCCAGTATTTCTATATCTGGATATTCTTCATGAAGCTTCTGTAATTCAGGCATCTCCAACCTGCAGAAAACACAATCGGTGGTCCAGAAATTAATGATGACCTTTTTACCCCGTAATTTGCTTAGAGTAACCTCTTCGCCATTGACTTTCTTCAGGGTAAAATCAGGAGCCATATCGCCGATATTTGTTCCGATTTTTATACTTTCGTTCAGGCTATCCTTGCTTTCTGTTTTATTATTGAAAAATTGATATGATACTATGGCTCCCAGCAGGATGATAAGAAGGATTACTATAATTAGAATATTTTTCTTTTTCATAATCTATGCCCTCCTTTCATAATTTAACCTGGTAACCTGGAATTTAAACTGGTTGCTAAAAATAATTGGTAAAGATTAATAGACCAAGGATCATCAGTAAAAAACCGGCTATTTTTTGTATCAAGGGGAGATAGCGGTTGAGTTTTTTCAATCTGGGCAGGGCCTGTTCCAGGAAGAGAGCGGCCAGGAAAAATGGCAGGGCAAAACCCAGGGAATAAAAGGCCAGTAGTAATCCGCCCTGGAAAAGGCCTTCCCGGGTACCGGCATAAATGAGGATGGATGACAGGATAGGCCCGATACAGGGAGTCCAGGCAAAGGCCAGGGCTAAACCCATAATCAGCGGGCGGAGTAATCTATTCCTGCTTTTCAGCTCAAGCCCTTTCTCCCGGTAGAGAAAACTAATCCTTATCAAACCACTGAGATGCAGACCCAGGATGAAAACAGCTATACCGCTTATTTTCCTCAGGATATACAGGTTTTTTAATAAAAACTGGCCAAGCAAAGAGGCGGATAGGCCCAGGGCAATAAAAACCAGGGAAAAGCCGGATATAAATAATAATGAAGAGAAAATGAGATTGATTTTGCCTTTATCCTCAGCGTAATCACCCATCAGCATGGAGAGATAGGAAGGGATAAGGGGCAGGACACAGGGTGAGAAAAAGGATAATAGGCCCCCGGTTAAAGCTATTAAAATGGAGATATCTGTCTGCATTATTATCATCCTTTACATTAAGGTATTTTTCTTACTTGGTGACACCTGTATTTTTTATTTTATAATATCTCTTTTGCCAGAAATGTTGCCTGAATTACAAATACGGCTTTAAGGCAGCTTTCATTTGATAATTTCTATTTATAGGGATATAATTATATTATCAAAACATATTTAAGCAAGTATATTGATACAAGTATATTGAAGGAGTGTGGAGAATGAAAGAAAAAGAGTATAAGGCAATCAATGGCTGGTTGGAGATGGAAGATGTTGAGTATGAAGAGGTTTTTAATTTCAACAAAGAATATGCCAAATTCCTGGATGATTATAGAACAGAGCGGGAATTTGTAAAGGGTGCTATTGAGTTGCTGGAAGCAGAAGGCTATAAAAAGCTGGATGAATTTACCGCATTAAAAAAAGGAGATAAATTCTATAAAGTGAACAGGGAAAAAGCCATACTGGCCGGTATTGTAGGTGAAAAACCCCTGGAAGAGGGCCTGCGCATCGTCGGCAGCCATATTGACTCTCCCCGGATAGACCTGAAGCCGACCCCGTTGTATGAGGACAGTGAGCTGGCCTATTTCAGCACCCATTACTATGGTGGTATTAAAAAATACCAGTGGGTGGCCATTCCTTTAGCCTTACATGGTGTTGTAGTGAAGGAAGACGGCACAAAAGTGGAAATAAATATAGGGGATAAAGAAGGTGACCCGGTATTTTATATCAGCGACCTCCTGCCTCACCTGGGGAAAGACCAGATGGCCAAAAAGATGAGCGAGGGGATTACCGGTGAGCAGCTGCGCCTGATAATCGGCAGTATTCCTGCCAGGAATGAGGACGGAGATAAGGATGGGGACAAAAAGGGAGCTGGCAATAAAGTCAAATCAGCTATCCTGGATTATCTCCATGAGGAGTATGGAATTACTGAAGAAGACCTGATCAGTTGCGAATTACAGATAGTTCCAGCCCTGAAATCAAGGGATGTTGGTTTTGACCGGGGCCTGCTGGCTGCCTACGGCCATGATGACCGGGTCTGCAGCTATACAGCCCTGAGGGCACTCCTGGATGTAGAGAATCCTGCCTATACGGCCATGGTCTTACTGATGGATAAGGAAGAAATCGGCAGTATGGGTAATACCGGAATGCAGTCACATTTCTTTGAAAACACCGTAGCAGAGCTGGTTAATTTAACCTATGAAAATTATTCTGATTTACTGGTCAGGAAAGCTATTGAAAATTCCAAATGTCTCTCCGGAGATGTTAATGCTGCCTTTGATCCCAATTTCCCTGAAGTATATGATAAGAATAATACCCCATACCTGGGCAAGGGTGTAGTAATAACCAAATATACTGGAGCAAGAGGTAAAGGCGGTTCTTCAGAGGCATCAGCCGAATTTGTAGCTGAGATACGCAGATTATTTAATAATGCAGGCGTTGTCTGGCAGACCGGAGAGTTGGGAAAGGTAGATCAGGGTGGTGGAGGAACAATCGCCCAGTTCCTGGCCAATTATAATATGGATGTGCTAGATTGTGGCCCTGCTGTGCTTTCCATGCATGCTCCTTATGAAGTGGTCAGTAAAGTGGATGTCTACAACACATATCTGGCCTATCAGGTCTTTTTGGAGAAATAGGGGAAAATTCAATAAAAGTAAAGTAGCTTACATCAATTATTGAAAAATTACTTATAATAAAAGGTGAAATGCCTGGAAAACTGCAGAAAATTTATATGGGAGTGATGTTTTATGGCAAGTACAGTAGATGTAACTGACAACAATTTCAGTAGTGAGGTATTGAACTCTGATAAACCAGTACTGGTTGACTTCTGGGCAGAATGGTGTGGCCCCTGCAGGATGGTTGCTCCAGTAGTTGAAGAAATTGCCCGTGAATATGATAACATAAAGGTTTGTAAATTGAATGTAGACGACAATCAATACACTGCTGCCCAATATGGTGTAATGAGTATCCCGACACTGATCTTATTTGAAAATGGAAAGGAAAAGGAAAGAGTAGTCGGGTATATGCCAAAGGCTCAACTGGTTAGCAGATTGGGTATAGCATAAAAACCCGGATATCTGGAGAACGAGTAGGTTAATCCTGCTCGTTTTATTTTTAATTTTAAGTATCAATGCAGGATAAAAAGGACAAATATAGAACTATAATTATTAGAATAGTAAAACTACTTATATGAGATTATTATAGATGAATTTTATGTTAGGGGGATATAATAATGAAGAGGATTCTGATTATACATTCTGTGGAGGGGAAATTAAAGGAAATTGCCGAAGGGATTGCCAGAGGGGCAGAGCGAAATGGCTATCAGGTTGATGTTCTCAGTACAAAGGATACCGGAAGAGTTGTTACCTTTCTACCATATGACCTGATTCTGGTAGGCAGCCCTGCTAAAGGTGTTATCAAAGGAAAGATTGCAGAAGATATCAGCCCATTTTTGAGACAGTGTAAGAGGACTGATGGGAAAGAGGCTATTGCTTTTGTTACTCCCAATGGTTTAGCCACAGATAAGGCCTTAAAGGTGCTCATGGCTGAACTGGAGAAACTGGGTTGTTTTGTAAATGATTTCAAGGCCATCAGTAATGTACAGGCTGCGGTGGCCTTCGGAGAGAATCTATAGGATTTATCTAAATCTGGCAGAAATAAAAAATATTATATCTTGTCAAAGAGGCGAGGATAATATATAATATATAATATTATAAAAGGTGCCACAGTAGGCAGGACACTGTGGCTTTTCTTGTGTGCAAGTATAGCTGAGGTGTTTTATGAAGAAAAAGATAACTTTATCTATCCGCAATGAACAGGATTTTGGGCAGAATATTACTGACCTGCTTGAATATAGTACGGAGGCTTTTTTATATAAAAAGAATGAGCAATATTATATTCTTTACTCTGATGAGAATTATAATGGAGCCCGGACCTATATAAAGATTTTGCCAGGAGATAAGTTTATTGCTATATACAGACATGGGCCGGAACTGCAGCAATCCTTTCAGACAGGGAAAACTACTACCGGAAAACTGGAAACACCCTATGGAACTCTCAAATTGGAAATTGACACCCTGTCTTTAGAGATAGATATGGGGAAGGGCAATTTGGTGATTAGATATAGACTATATCTGGAGGGGAAATATATCAGTACAAACTATTTGGTAATTTCCTGGGATATACTATAAAAAGGTTTTTGCGTTGTGGAACAATTGTAATAAGAAGGGAGAGATTTGTGTGAGTAAATATATCTTTGTAACTGGTGGAGTAGTTTCTGCACTGGGAAAAGGTATCACTGCAGCTTCTTTAGGCCGTTCTTTGAAAAGCCGGGGTTTAAAGGTTAGTATTCAGAAATTTGATCCATATATAAATGTCGATCCGGGCACCATGAGCCCATACCAGCATGGGGAGGTCTTTGTAACGGAGGATGGGGCAGAGACAGACCTGGATCTGGGTCATTATGAAAGATTTATTGATGTTAATCTTAACCAGAATAACAATGTTACAACAGGGAAAATTTATAGTGCAGTAATACATAAAGAGAGGAGAGGAGATTATCTAGGCGCTACTGTACAGGTAATCCCCCACATTACAGATGAAATAAAAGACCGGATTACCAGGGTGGGCCGGGAAACAGATGCTGATGTGGTAATAACCGAAATTGGCGGTACTGTAGGAGATATTGAGAGTTTGCCTTTTATAGAGGCCATCAGGCAATTAAAAAGTGATCTGGGGAAAGAGAATATCTTTTATCTCCATTGTACCCTGGTTCCCTTTATATCAACTGCCGGAGAGTTAAAGACCAAACCTACCCAGCATAGTATTAAGGAACTGAGGAGTGTCGGTATACAACCTGATGCTGTTGTCTGCCGTTCCAGTAAAAAACTGACGGAAGATGTGAAGGCCAAAATAGCCCTTTTTGGGGATATAGATAAAAGGGCTGTAATCAATGTAGTTGATGTGGAACATATCTATGAAGTTCCGCTGGAGATTGAAAGAGAGGGTCTCCCCGATATTGTCATTGAAGCCCTGGGCCTGGAGGACAGGGTACATGAGCCAGACCTGGCTGAATGGATAGAAATGGTGGAGAAATTAAAGAATTTAAGCAAAACGGTTAATATTGCCATTGTCGGTAAATATGTAGAATTACCCGATGCCTATATTAGTGTTAATGAAGCCCTGAAACATGCCGGTATTGTCAATGATACCAGGGTGAATATTAAATATGTCAATGCTGAAATGCTGGAAGGAGATCAGCCTGTAGCTGAGTTCTTATCCGGTGTAGATGGTATCCTGGTCCCGGGCGGTTTTGGTGACAGGGGTATTGAGGGTAAGATCCGGGCTATCCAGTATGCCCGGGAAAATGAGGTCCCCTGTTTCGGTATCTGTCTAGGTATGCAATGTGCAGTTATAGAGTTTGCCCGTAATGTAGCCGGCCTGAAGGATGCCAACAGTTCGGAGTTTAATCCTTCCACTGAAAATCCGGTTATAGACCTGATGCCGGAACAGAAAGACATCGATAATCTGGGTGGTACCATGCGCCTGGGTTCCTATCCCTGTAAAGTGATGGATAATACTATCACTGGACAGGCCTATGGAGAAGAGGTAATCTATGAAAGGCACCGCCACCGTTATGAATTTAATAATGAATACAGGAATCGCTTTGAGGAACTGGGAATGGTTTTTGCTGGAATATCTCCTGATGGAAAATTTGTTGAGATTATTGAGCTAAAAGATCATCCCTGGTTTGTCGGGGTACAGTTTCATCCTGAGTTTAAATCAAGGCCTAACCGCCCTCACCCATTGTTTGTCAGCTTCATTAAGGCAGGCCTTGCCAGGAAGGATAAAGTAAATCAATAGATAGGGTGAAACAGGTGAAAAGGAAAACCGCTTTACTGGATCTGGATGGGACCCTCCTGCCTATAGATATTGATGAATTTACAGGCAATTATTTCACCTTACTACGGGAAGAATTTGCCGATACCTTTGCGGGAGATAAATTCATCGGAAATTTAATGCTGGCTACCAAAAGTATGATAGAAAATGATGGGGCAAAAAGCAACAAAGAGGTGTTTGTGGAGCATTTTTTTGCCCTGATGGAGAGCGATAACCGGGAAGAGATTATGAGGCGTTTTGACCTTTTTTATTTAGAAAAATTCCCCCGGCTGGGAGCAGATATAAAAGAGAATCCTTTGTCCAGGAGATTGGTAAAAGGCTTAAAGGAGAAGGGTTACCAGTTGGTTCTGGCTACCAACTCCCTTTTTCCTATCCAGGCCCTTAAAGAACGGTTGCGTTGGGCTAATGTGGATCCTGATGATTTTGTTTTAATCACTGATTATGAAACGATGCATTATAGTAAGCCAAATATCAATTACTACAGGGAGATTTTACAACTATTGGATCTGCAGCCGGAATACTGTTTGATGATTGGCAATGATGTCCAGGAAGACCTGGTGGCTGTCCGATTGGGCATAAAGACCTTTCTGGTGACAGATTACTTAATTAACCGTACCGGGGAAGAACCTCAGTGCCACTGGCAGGGTTCCCTGGAAGAACTGTTAAAATATTTTCAGATTCTGGAATAAAGCACGGTATAAAACCTCCGGATTCCGTCAATAATGGAATAGGGAGGTTTTTTCATGAAAAAGTATTTTCTTCTTTTTCTCCTGTTGCTTTCCCTGCTGCCTGATGGCGGGGCAGCCAGGGTTATTGGCCAGGAGGAACTTCAAATTGAATTTAATATTAAAATAGAGGGTTACATAACAGAAATAGATCAGGCCAATAACCTTATCTTCATTGATGGCATAAGATATCAAGTGGCTAAGGAGCCTGTGATAAGTTTAAATGACTGCCCGGTCAGTCTTCAGGCCTTAAAAGCACCGGCTAACGGGTTTTATAAATGGGGAGAGTTTTACCTGGATGTTTCCGGTAGAGTGCTGAGAATAGATGCTTATTATAGGGTTGTAGAAGGTATAATAGAGGAGATCTCCCGGGTAGATAATAGCCTCCTATTGCTGGAATACCGGCAGGATAATTCCAGCGGGGAAAAACTGCAGAGGTATTTTCTGCCGGAAAAGGGAGCAGACTTTAATGATTTAAAAGAAAAGGACCATGTTATTTTGATAATAGCCAGAGACAGGATTTTATCCATCTTATTAAGTGTTCCTTAAAATAATATTATTTTGATAATAATTTTTTTATAAAGGATTTTTCATTATAATGGAGAATAATTAGTTGAGGAGGTGAGTTCCTGATAAAAGATCAGGTTAAAGCCATGGTAATAGAATTGACTACCGCTTTTGCAATGCGTTGTCCAGGCTGTGGAAGGTTGGAAGTAGATCAGGTTAATATATTCCAGTTGTCGGGGAGAGAAGAAATCACTTTTCAGTGCGAGTGTGGCACTCATAAAGCCCGCATTAGACTGAAGGGTTCCTCATATGTTGTATTGGAATATTATTGTATTATCTGTGACCGGGAGCACAGTGCCGTTCTCACGAGAAAGCAATTCTGGAACCAGAAGTATTTAAATGCCATTTACTGTCTCGATACTGATTTGAATCTGGGTTATTATGGGCCTTATGATTTGATTAATCAAGAACTGGAGCGGCAACAGGAAGAGCTTAATTCCATGGCTAATGATTTAGGCTTTGATGAATTTGTAAATCCTGAAATTATGCTGGAAGTACTGGATTATCTGGATGATATTGCTGCCAGTGGAAGGTTATTTTGTGAATGTGGAAGTCATAATATTAATATTGAGCTTTTTTCAGATAGACTTGAACTTTCCTGTAATAACTGTTATGCTTATCATCAGATCCCTGCTGCAAGCAAGGAAGACCTGGAGGCTGTCAAGAAACTGGATGAAATAAAGGTTAATCTTTCTGCAGGCAGAACAAAGAGTTTCTAATTCATTCAGTTATAACAATATAAGGGGGAATTACATATGAATTTAGTACCAATGGCAGATATTTTAAATAAGGCTAATGAGGGCGGCTATGCCGTAGGTGGTTTTAATATCAACAACATGGAGTTTTTGCAGGCCATAGTCCAGGCAGCAGAAGAAACCAGGTCTCCGCTGATTCTGCAGACCAGTGAGGGAGCTCTGAAGTACATAGGAATGGATTATGTAGTGGGTATGGTGCAGGCTGCTACTAAAAATACCACTGTACCTGTTGCACTACACCTGGATCATGGCAGCAGTTTTGAGGTTATCATGCAGTGTATCAGAAATGGTTATTCTTCTGTAATGATTGATGGTTCTCATTATCCCTTTGAGGAGAATGTCAGGTTGACCCGCAAGGTTGTGGAAGCGGCCCATGCTGTAGGGGTAAGTGTTGAGGCAGAACTGGGCCGGCTTGGCGGTACCGAGGATGATCTTTCCGTTGATGAGAAGGATGCCAGCTTTACAGATCCGGAAGAGGCTGAGGAATTTGTAAAAAGGACTGGAGTAGATGCCCTGGCAGTTTCCATTGGTACTGCCCACGGTGTTTATAAGGGAGAGCCTAAACTGGATTTTGATAGATTAAAGGAAATAAAAGAAAGGATCAAGATACCTGTAGTTTTACATGGTGCTTCAGGTATTCCGGAAGCAGATTTGAAAAAAGCAGTTTCTCTGGGTGTCTGTAAGGTTAATGTAAATACTGACTTTCAACAGGCTTATGCCGCAAAAGTTAGAGAAGTCCTTGCCAATGATCCGGAAGTCTTTGACCCGCGGAAAATCTGTGGCCCTGGCCGGGAGGCCATTAAAGCTGCAGTAATTGAGAAAATTATGTTCTTAGGAAGTAATGGCAGGGTTTAAGCAGGATTTTTCCTTCCTGGAATCTTAAAAGGGTATGCTGTTCTTACAGAATACCCTTTTTGTCCTTTTTTCTCCAGACTTCCCTTTCCCTTTGCCTTTCATGGATGATATTCCCAATATACTTATTTTTACTGCTTATTTTATTATTATGTGAGGTGGTGAAGTTTTCTATTGAATATTAGTGAACTGGAAAAGCAGACGATAACAGAATTACATAAGCTGGCCCGGGAAATGGGGGTCAGTGGTTATGCCCAGATGCGTAAAAAAGACCTTATTTTTGCCCTTTTAAAAAAAGAAGCAGAAAAAGGCGGTAATATCTTTGCTGAGGGAGTGCTGGAAGTAGTTAATGGAGAGGGATATGGTTTCCTGCGGCCTTCCAAATACCTTCCTTCCGGTGATGATATCTATATCTCCCAATCCCAGATCCGGCGTTTTGATCTCCGGACAGGGGATGTGGTTTCAGGACAGGTAAGGGAACCAAAGGAGACGGAGAAGTATTATGCCCTTTTAAGGGTGGAAGCGGTAAATTATCAGGATCCGGAGCTGGCCAAAGACCGGCCTTATTTTGAAGACCTGACTCCTCTGTACCCGCAGGAGAGGATCACCCTTGAATACCATCCCCAGGAGATATCCACCAGATTGATTGATCTGGTCGCACCCATCGGTAAAGGCCAGAGGGGGTTGATTGTTTCCCCGCCAAAGGCAGGGAAAACGGTCCTCCTGCAGAAGATAGCCAATAGTATTACCACCAATTATCCGCAGGTAAAATTGATGATTTTATTGATTGATGAAAGGCCGGAGGAAGTGACAGATATGAAGCGTTCTGTCAATGCGGAGGTGATCAGTTCTACCTTTGATGAACCGCCTGAGAACCACCTGCAGGTGGCTGACCTGGTTCTGAAGAAGGCCAAAAGGCTGGTTGAACACAAACATGACGTAGTTATCCTGCTGGATAGTATTACCCGTCTGGCCCGGGCATCCAATGTGGTAACCCCTCCCAGCGGCCGGACCCTGTCCGGGGGACTGGATCCCACGGCCATGCATTTTCCCAAGAAATTTTTTGGTGCAGCCAGAAATATTGAAGAAGGCGGCAGCCTGACTATCCTGGCAACTGCCCTGGTGGATACGGGTAGCCGGATGGATGATGTGATATATGAAGAGTTTAAAGGTACCGGAAATATGGAGATCCACCTGGATAGGAGCCTGGCGGAACTGAGGATTTATCCTGCTATCGATATCCAGAAATCCGGCACCAGAAGGGAAGACCTCCTATTAAGTGAGGAAGAACTGAAGACTATCTGGAAGTTCAGAAAGGGAATCAATAAAGCGGATCCGGTAGAAGTCATGAGTTCCATGATTAAATATCTCCAGAATACAAAGACTAATGAGGAGTTATTACTTCATCTGGATAAAATTTTTAAGGATTGAGCTTTTTGTAATCTTGCATCAGAGTTATTCCTGTGGTATAATGTATTGAGTTGAAAACGGTAGAAAGAGGTGAGAAGTATGAACAAACAGTTACATCCTGAACTCGTCGATGCCACAATCGTCTGTGCCTGTGGAGCAGAATATAAAACCAGGTCGGTAAGGGATACAATAAATGTGGAAGTTTGCTCTAACTGCCATCCTTTTTATACTGGTAAACAGCGTAGAGTTACCAGAGGAGGTAGAGTGGAGAGATTTAATAAAAAGTATGGCCTCTCGGAGGAAGAATAGGGGCCTGTTAGACTGGCAGGGCTTGTATATTGGAGGCTCTGCTTTTTTTTACTAAAAACTCAAGTTTATGGGAAAAATTGGGGAATAGAGAGTCCAGGAATGGAGTGTTTGCAATGAGCAGAAAACAATATGGCGGAATGGCGCTCATTGAGGGAGTCATGATGCGGGGGGAAGACAGTATAGCCATGGCTGTAAGGAAAGCCCCCGGTGAAATTATCCTGAAAAAAGAAAAAATCAATTCAACAGCAGATAAATATCCTTTTTTAAAATGGCCTTTTATCAGAGGGGTTGTTTCCCTGATCAGTTCCCTGGTAATAGGTTTGCAGGCTATGACCTTTTCTGCCAGCCAATTTGGCGAGGAGGAAGATGAAGAACTTACCCCGCTTGAACTGGCCGGTACCATTGTACTGGCTTTTGGCGCGGCTATTTTGCTTTTTATAGTTTTACCGGCAGGTATCATTTCGCTTGTACAGAAATTTATAAAGAGTAATATTATATTAAATCTCATTGAAGGAATCATCAAGATTATTACTTTCTTGACATATGTATTGATAATTTCCAGGTTGGAAGATATTAAGAGGGTTTTTATGTATCATGGTGCTGAACACAAGACTATTTTTACCTATGAAGCCGGCCTGCCTTTGACGGTAGAAAATGCCAGGAAATTCAGCACCCTGCATCCCAGGTGTGGGACTAATTTTATGTTTATAGTAATCCTGATCAGTATCTTTTTCTTCTCCTTTTTGGGGCGTCCTCCCTTACTGCAGAGGATTTTATACCACCTATTATTATTGCCTCTGATTGCAGGGACTTCCTATGAGGTGCTTAAATTGGCTGCAAAGGATAGAGTAAACCCAATCATAAAGATCCTGGCTACACCAGGCCTATACCTACAGAAGATAACAACACAGGAGCCAGATGATGAAATGCTGGAAGTGGCTATTGCTGCCCTGAAGGCTGTTTTACCGGAAGGAGAGGTGAAGTAGAATGCTGGGTTTTAAAGATAGGCTGGAAGAAATGGAAATAAAATATAAAGAACTTAATGAAAAACTTAGTGATCCGGCGATAATCAGCAATCAGAGTGAGTATCAGAAATTATTGAAACAACATGCCAAAATTAAAAAAATAGTAGATAAGTATAGTGAGTATAAAGAAGTGCTAAAGGGCATTGAAGAAGCCCGGGGCATCATCGATAGCGAAGAAGATGCAGAAATCCGGGAACTGGCGGAGCTGGAACTGGCCGAACTGGAGCCTGAAAAGGAACGGCTGGAGAAAGAGCTGCCTGTTCTTCTGCTTCCCCAGGATCCCAATGATGAGAAGAATGTTATTGTGGAAATCAGGGCAGGAGCCGGTGGTGATGAAGCTGGCCTCTTTGCTGCAGATCTTTTCCGTATGTATACCCGTTATGCCGAAAGCAAAGGCTGGAAGAGTGAGATTATGAGTTCCAACCAGTCTGAGCTGGGTGGCTTTAAGGAGGTCATCTTTTCCCTTGAGGGGGAAGATGTTTATAGCCGGATGAAATATGAAAGCGGGGTACACCGTGTGCAGCGGGTACCTGTAACTGAGTCCGGTGGCCGTATCCATACTTCTACTGCTACAGTGGCAGTATTGCCGGAAGCAGAAGAGGTGGAACTGGAGATCGATCCCAATGACCTGCGGATAGATGTTTTCCGTTCCAGCGGGCCTGGCGGCCAGAGTGTAAATACCACCGACTCTGCTGTGCGGATTACCCACCTGCCGACAGGTATAGTTGTCTCCTGTCAGGACGAGAAATCCCAACATAAGAACAGGGAGAAGGCCATGAGAATACTCAGGGCACGCCTGAAGGAAAAACTGGAGGCAGAGCAGCGGGCAGAAATAGATGAAGCCCGGAAATCACAGGTTGGAACCGGAGAACGTAGTGAAAAAATCCGGACCTATAATTTCCCCCAGGGCCGGGTAAGTGACCACCGCATTAACCTGACTATTTATAAACTGGACCAGGTCCTGGATGGTGAACTGGATCTGATTGTACAGGAATTGATTAATGAAGATATTGCCAGAAGATTGCAGAAGGTGTAGAGGATGAATATCAAGGAATTACTGGATACTACAGTAGAGTATTTCAAAAAATACGGCCTTAAGGAGCCCCGGTTGGATGCAGAAGTACTCCTGGCCCATGTCCTGAAGAAGGAAAGGATTCAACTATACGTGGATTTTGATCAGCCCCTTAATGAGAGTGAACTGGCTGAATACAGGCAACTGGTTTACCTGCGGGCCCGTCATCATCCGGTGGCCTATTTACTGGGTAAAAAGGAATTTATGTCTCTGGAGTTTATCGTAAATGAAGATGTGTTGATTCCCAGGCCGGAGACAGAGGAACTGGTTGAGAATATCATAGAATACTGTAAAAACTGCAATCTGGCTGGACCTAATATTGTCGATGTAGGTACAGGGAGCGGGGCTATTGCAGTCTCCTTGGCCCATTATATAGAAGGGGCCAGAGTTCTGGCTATAGATATTTCGCCCGGAGCCTTAAAGGTGGCCAGGGAGAATATTGCCAGATATGAACTGGGGGACAGGGTAAAGGTAATGGAGGGGGACCTCCTCACTCCTCTTATCTGGCTGAATAAGGATAATGTGGATATTGTGGTTTCAAACCCGCCTTATATAGATCAGGAGGGAATGGCTAATCTGTCTCCGGAAGTAAGGATGGAACCGGAGCTGGCTTTAAGTGGAGGTATTGATGGGCTGGATTATTACCGCCGCCTGATACCCCAGGCCCTGAAGGTCCTGAAAGATGATGGTTTGCTGGCCCTGGAGATAGGATATGACCAGGCAGCAGCAGTCAGGGAGCTTTTCGATGCCAGCTGGAGTAAGGTAGAGGTTAAAAAAGACTATTCCGGCCATGACCGTATGGTTTTTGCGTGGAAATAAACCTTTTTAGAAGAGGATTTACCGGTGAATTAGAATAGGGTTTATAAAAAAATGAGGCGTTTATAGATGAAAGAATATGTAACCGAAATCATTAAAATTGATGAAAGTTTAATAGAGGAAGGGAATATAGATAGTTTAAAGGAACTTCCTGCTTTACAGCGGGCCGCTGAATTATTAAAAGAGGGAGAAGTGGTGGCCTTTCCCACCGAGACGGTTTATGGTCTGGGTGCTGATGCGACTAACCCGGAGGCAATAAAAAAGATTTATCAGGCCAAAGGCAGGCCCCAGGATAACCCTCTCATCGTCCATA
The DNA here is from genome assembly GCA_025451675.1 of Halanaerobiales bacterium. Taxonomy (GTDB): domain Bacteria; phylum Bacillota; class Halanaerobiia; order Halanaerobiales; family DTU029; genus DTU029. The sequence continues at coordinate 24,826 of JANWJZ010000059.1, forward strand.
TTGCTGCTTTTAATGAGCTGGATGGACTGGTAAAGGGGAGTTTAAATCCCCTGGCTGAAAGATTGATAAAGGCTTTTTGGCCAGGCCCTTTGACCATAGTGGTGGATAAAAGGGAGATTATTCCCGATGAGACCACGGCTGGCCTGGATAGTGTAGCTATCAGGATGCCGGATCACCCTCTGACCAGGGCGATTATACAATTGGCAGGGGTGCCCATAGCTGCACCCAGTGCCAATAAATCAGGTGCTCCGAGCCCGACAAGGGCGGAACATGTCTTTGCTGATCTACAAGGTAGGATTCCCCTGATCCTTGACGGCGGTCCGGCCAGGGTAGGGCTGGAATCTACGGTTGTAGATGTCAGGAGTGAAAGGGTCCAGATATTGCGTCCGGGAGGAGTAAGCAGGGAAGAGATCAGAGAGGTTATCGGTGCCTATCTTTATGAACCCGGGGAAGAAGCGGGGAGCATAAAAAAGTCCAGGACTGCTGAAAAACCATTGTCACCCGGGATGAAATACAGGCACTATTCACCGGAAACACCCTTATTTATCATTAAAGATGAATCTTCTCTGAAGAAATTACTGCAATCAGGCCTGCCGGAGAATACAGCTTTAATTTTATCCGATGAATGGGCCAGTAAATACGGCCCTGGCTTAAAAGATATAAAGGTTATCAAAATGGGGCCCCGGGAGAGGCCGGAGCTTATTGCTGCCGGTATCTTTCAGCTCCTGCGTTATCTGGATACCCTCTCGCTGGACAGGGCCTATATTGAGGCAATTCCGGAAAAGGGTATCGGGGAAGCAATAATGAACAGGATCCGCAAGGCCAGTAGCAGGGAATAGGATCCGCACAGTAAAGGGAGTAGATTATCTTGAGTATTTTTGAGACCATGACTCTATCTATAGCTTTAGGAACAGATGCTTTTTCTGTAGCTATAGCCTGTGGCTGTGGTGCCCGGGAACTTAGCAGGAAGAAAGTTATAAAGGTCAGTTCTGTAATAGCCCTTTTCCATATTTTTATGCCTTTAATAGGCTTATATGGAGCCGGTTTTCTGGAGAAACTATTGCTCAATCTTTTTAATATACAGGGGGAACTGGATAATGTTTTTTCTTTAATCGGTTCCGGTTTATTGATCTTACTTGGTTTTTATATGATTGTGGAGAGATGGCTGGAGAAGGAGGAAGAGCCCTGCAACTTCCACCTTGCTGGTTGGGGCCTCCTGCTCCTGGCTACCAGTGTGAGTATAGATTCTTTATCTGTAGGTATAGGCCTGGGTATGTTGGGAAATATTAATCCCATGATTACCCTGATTATCGGTCCCGTGGCAGGCCTGATGATGTCTGCCGGTCTCCGTTGCGGTTCCAGGATTGGTTGTTTTATTGGAGATAAGGCCCAACTCCTTGGCGGGTTTGTCCTGATTTTACTTGGGTTACATTTCACCGGTCTTATCTAGAAAAGGGAGGTTGAGATATGCCAGAAATCCTCTTTGTCTGTACTGGAAATACCTGCCGCAGTCCAATGGCTGAGTTTTTGTTCAACAGGCTGGCCAGGGAAAGAAAGATGGAACACTGGCAGGCTAAATCAGTAGGCCTTGCTGCTTTGCCGGGAGATGGAATCAGTACTCATGCCCATACAGTATTAAAGGAAGAGGCTATTGATTCAGCTGCTCACCGCAGCCGGATTCTTGATCAGGAGAGTTTAGAAAGAGCGGTACTGGTTCTTACAATGACGGAAGGCCACAGGGATATGGTTATTGCCCGTTATCCTGGATACAGGGACAAAATTTTTACCCTGAAGGAATTTGCAGCAAAGATAGGAGAAAGTCCCGGAGTAGACAAGCTGGATCTGGATATTATGGATCCCTTCGGTCAGGGTGAAGAGGTCTACCGGGCTACCAGGGATGAGATTAAGGCGGCGCTGGAAGCTATAATAGGAAATTTGCATCAATTTGAAATTCAGGCAGGTAATTTAGTGAAAAAGGAGAATAATACAAACAGGGGTGATAATATGAAGATTGCAATCGGTTCAGATCATGCTGGTTATGATCTCAAAATGGAGATTATCAAGTTTCTGGAAGAAGCAGGTTATGAATACAGGGATATGGGGACAGATAGCTCCCAATCAGTTGATTATCCTGATTATGGTTATAAAGTTGCTAAGGCTGTTGCTGATAAAGAGTATGACCGGGGAATACTCATCTGTGGTACCGGAATCGGTATGTGTATAACAGCTAATAAAGTCAAGGGAGTAAGGGCCGCTTTATGTCATGATGTTTTTTCTGCTAAAGCGACCAGGAACCATAATGATAGCAATGTGCTTACTTTAGGTGCCCGGGTTATTGGCGCAGGACTGGCCCTGGAGATAGTTAAGACCTGGTTGGGTGAAGAGTTTGATGGAGGCCGGCACCAGAACAGGCTGGATAAGATAAGTGATATTGAAAGGGGCGAATAATAGGGAAATGGGTACAGTAACAGTAATTGATCATCCATTAGTACAACACAAATTAGCTCTTTTACGGGATAAAAATACAGGCCCGAAAGAGTTTAGAGAGCTTGTTGATGAAATCTCAACATTGATGGCTTATGAAGTAACCAGGGATCTTCCTTTAGAGGAAGTGGAAATAGAGACTCCCATGCAGAAAACCAGGGTCAAGATGCTGAAGGGGAAAAAAATCGGGGTAGTTCCAATTTTGAGGGCAGGCCTGGGAATGCTGGATGGTGTTTTAAAGTTAATACCGGCAGCCAAGGTCGGCCACATTGGTATTTACCGTGATCCTGATACCTTTGAGCCAGTAGAGTATTACTGTAAGATGCCTACTGATGTAGATGAACGGGAACTGATAGTTATTGATCCTATGCTGGCAACCGGTGGTTCTGCCTCTGCCGCCATCAGTTTTGTCAAGGAACGTAATCCCAAAGGGATCAAGTTAATGTGTTTAATAGCTGCTCCAGAGGGTGTAGAAAGGATACAGAAAGACCATCCTGATGTTGATATCTTTACTGCTTCTGTCGATGAACGGCTGGATGAGAATGCCTATATAATCCCCGGCCTGGGTGATGCCGGAGATCGTTTATATGGCACCAAATAGCTCCATATATTTCCTTTGCTGTAGAGAGGGTAATTTGCTAAGATGGTTTTAGAGAGAGAGGGATATAAATGGGAGCATATATTATTGTTTTTTTCTTTAGTTTAATTATTTCTCTGGCTGCGACGCCAGTCATAAAAAAGCTGGCCTTATCTATTAATGCAGTTGATATTCCTAATGATCGCCGGATTAACAAGGTACCTATTCCTACCCTGGGTGGTATTGCCATTTATCTGGGCTTTATGGGTGCCATGTTTATTAATACTTCTATTAATAGCTTGACTATGGGTATCTTTATTGGGGGAACTTTTATTTTACTTGTTGGTATACTGGATGACTTATATGAGCTGTCAGCACGGGTAAAGCTGGCTGGCCAGATACTGGCTGCTATTATCCTGATTCTGTTTAATATTAGGGTAGAATTTATTACCAATCCCTTTACTGGTGGAATGATTTACCTCGGCTATTGGGGTATACCCTTGACTATCCTATGGATTATTGCCATTACCAATACAGTTAATCTGGTGGATGGGCTTGATGGACTGGCAGCCGGGATCAGCGCTATTGCTGCTTTTACCCTTTTCCTCGTTGCTTTGCAGGAAGGGCAGTATACAGCTGCTATATTGTCACTGATGCTGGCGGGTAGCGCCCTTGGTTTTCTTCCCTATAATTTCAATCCAGCAAGGATTTTCATGGGAGATACAGGGGCTATGTTCTGCGGCTATACCCTGGCAGCCATATCTGTAGCTGGAGCCTTGAAGAGTGCTGCTACAGTGACACTGGTAGTGCCAATCCTGGCTTTAGGTGTTCCCATTTTTGATACCATCTTCGCCATTGCAAGGCGTATTTACAATAGGAAGCCTATCGGTGAGGCGGATAATGGGCATATCCACCACCGCTTGCTGGCTCTTGGTTACAATCAACGGCAGGCCGTGCTGGGAGTATATGCTATCAGTATCCTTCTGGGAGCGATTGCCCTCTTGATCAATGGTTCCAATATTTTTCATGCTCTTTTATTACTTGTATTAGTTTTTGCTGTCCTGCTGTATGTTGCCTGGAAAATTGGCATCTTTACGGTAGAGCTGCCGACGGAAGGCACCTCTCTGGAGAATAAGGCCTGAGAGAAAAATCAAAAAAATCTCTCCCAAGGAGAGATTTTTCTATATCAGAGGTATGTGAATATAATATTGAAAAACCAGGTTTTCCCTTGTAAAGCGGGAGAAATAAGGTTATAATAATTATGTTAATATTTTTAACTTGCCAATTACATAGGGTAGAAAACAACAGGTGATAATCAATGATCTTTAAAGAGGAACCGGAAAAGCTGGTTACGGAGATGAGCAAAAGAAGTATAATTGTTGGCCTGATTATATCCGGTTCTGCCTTACTTACAGGTGATTTTCCTGTAGTTATTGGTATATTATATGGTCTGGCTATCAGCCTCCTTTTGTTCAGATTAAAATATCTACAGATACAAAAAGCCTTGCTTATGGATGTGGCTGGAGCAAGCAGATATATGCAGAGCCGTTATTATATTAATTATCTTATCTATGCAGTGGTTTTAGTTACTGCGTATAAGAATAACAGATTGAATTTTTTTGCAGTTGCAGGGGGACTGCTTATATTAAAATTTGTCATTATTGGTACAGCAGTTTTTTATTATGTAAAGGGAAAATGGACAAATATGATAAAATCTCTGGAGGAAGGAAGGGATTAAATTGCAACCAGGTCCAAAAGTGCTGGCCTATTTTTTAGGAAATGAAAATTTGCCGATTACTGATACCCTGTTGGCATCCTGGTTACTTGTAATCTTATTGATTCTTTTTGCCTATATATTAAAGAAAAGATTAAAAATTGTGCCTGGCCGTATACAGGCAGCAGTAGAAATTATATTGGCCTTCGTTGAAAGCCAGATTGAATCCATGTTGCCGGGGGAAGGGAGGAAATTCCTGCCCTTTATTGGTACTATCTTTATTTTTGTAGGGGTGAGTACAGTATTTGGCCTGATCCCGGGGCTGGTTAATCCAACCGGTGATATTAATACTACCCTTGGAATGGCTTTAATGGTTTTCTTGTATAGTCAATATCTTGGGATAAAGAGAAAAGGTGTAGGAACCTATATAAAAGGTTTTTTTGAGCCTATCTTTCTTATGTTCCCAATGAATGTACTCGGTGAATTGGCCAAGCCAATCTCCCATTCTTTCCGCCTTTTTGGTAATGTTGTTGGCGGAGGAATTATTATAACACTACTTTACCAGTTTTTTCCCTGGTTTATTCCGGTTCCATTACATTTCTGGTTTGATATATTTTCAGCTTTTATTCAGGTCCTGATTTTTGGTATGATAGCAATTTCATATATTTCAGTTGCTATTTCTGATTAAAGCTTTTAAACTTTATATTTAAACTAATGATATAGAACATTCGACCAGGAAAGGAGGAAAATACAGGTGGATTTCAGTCCTGAATTTCTTGATGCAATTATGAAAGCTGCGGCTTATCTTGGAGCAGGTATCGGTATGATTGCCGGTTTAGGCCCCGGTATCGGCCAGGGTTATGCAGCCGGTAAAGGTGCTGAAGCTGTGGGCAGGCAGCCTGAAGCCAGAGCTGAAATAATGTCTACCATGTTGCTGGGCCAGGCTGTTGCTGAAACAACTGGTATCTACTCATTTGTTATCGCTCTTATTTTGATTTTTGTTGTTTAGTTGCTATGAGGGGAAAGGGGAAACCCTTAACCCCTCTATTGATTATGGACTCTTATACATATTGTAACTTATGTATAGAAAATAGCTTTCCTCCCGGGAGGTGAACCAAATGATAAATATAAACTGGACATTGATCTGGAATGTAATTAACTTTTTTATTCTGATGTACTTATTAAAAAGGTTTTTATACCAGCCTCTCCTTGAGGTCCTTGATAAACGTACTGCAAAGATAGAGGGAGATCTAAAGGCTGCTGCAGATGAAAAGGAAGAAGCCCGTTTGTTAAAAGAGCAATATGAAGCTGAGATGGCCAGAGCCAGGGAGAAGGCCCTGGAAATAATTGCTGAGGCGGAAATGCGAGGGAAGGAAAGGGCCAGAGAGATAATTAATGAGGCAAAGGAAGAAGCCAGAAGGATAAGAGAAAAAAATCTGGAGGAAATCCAACTGGCCAGGGAAGAGGCCAGAGCCCAGTTAAAAGAGGAGATAGCAACCATCTCTTTATTCATTGCCGGTAAGTATTTACAGGAGCAGTTGCAAAAAGAACAGCAGCTTCAATTAATAGAAAAATATATCAATAGTCTGGATAGAGGGAAATTAGGTGAGGTATAGTGAGGCAAAGTGAGGTTTCCAGGAGATATAGTTTTGCTTTATTTGAATTGGCTAAAGAAGAGGATAAGCTCTTTATTTTCCGTGATGAACTGGCTGCCATTTTACAGGTTATGGAGGAATATCCTGACCTGAAAAAGCTATTATTGCATCCCCGTACCAA
>JANWJZ010000060.1 GCA_025451675.1 Halanaerobiales bacterium
GCCGGAGTTTATTATAAAAGTTTATAAGTTTAGTTTGTGTTCCCCGATAGCTCAGTCGGTAGAGCAGATGGCTGTTAACCATCGAGTCGCAGGTTCGAGTCCTGCTCGGGGAGCCATTTTTTTATTTATAGGGTAAAATATTTAATCCAGAAATATATAACCTCCTGACCAGAAATTGTACTTTTCTTACTATGTCAAAAAACAATTAAATATGATATAATATTTTGTAAAAGATCCTTCTATTGGTCAGGGAGGCTTTAATTAATGAAAAGGAAATATTATTTCTTATTAATCATTGCTAGTCTATTTTTATTACATTTTCAGATCATACATGCAGAAATAAAATTAACATATAGTCTAGATAAAATTTATCCTGAAAGAAATTTTTCTTTTACTGATTCGTTTGGGGGTACTGTTAACCAGGTTAACCCTGATAGAGAATTTTCGCTGAACAATGGTGAAATTGCACTTTACATACCGGAATTTCATGTCCGTGGTATTTATGTGACCGGCTGGGCTGCCGGTTCAGAAAGAATGAATGACTTGATTGAGTTAGTGGAAAATACTATCCTGAATTCCATGGTTATAGATATCAAAGACCAGGATGGATATATCAGTTATTATTCAAGTGTTCCCTTAGCCCAGGAAATTGGAGCAAATAAGCGGAAAATAAGTAATCCAAAAGCCCTGTTGGAGAGGTTACAGAGCAAGGGAATCTACACCATAGCAAGGATATCGGTCTTTAAAGATGATGTGCTGGCAAGAAAAAGACCTGATTTAGCCTTAAGAATATATGATAGTGAAAATAATGATATAATAAAGGATCCCTGCTGGCTGGATCCATCTAAAAAAGAAGTCTGGGAATATAATATCATGTTAGCCAGGGAAGCAGTAGCCCTGGGTTTTGATGAAATACAGTTTGATTATGTCCGGTACCCGGCCCTGGGTAACAGCCCATTGATAGCTTTGACACCAGAGTTAAGGCCGAAAAGCTCATATATTAATGACTTTGTAGAATATAGTATAGAAGCCCTGGCAGACCTGAATGTACCTGTTTCGGTTGATGTTTTTGGCCTGACTACAACTGTTAAAGGAGACATGGGGATTGGACAGAATTTTAAGGAATTAAGTGAAATAGTTAATATAATTTCTCCCATGGTTTATCCATCCCATTATAGTCAAGGTGTTTATGGTATTCCGGAGCCGGATCGGGAGCCATATCAGGTTGTTTATAGGAGTCTGCGTGATGCCTTAGAAAAAGTTAATAATAGGGAGGATTTTATAATCCGCCCCTGGTTGCAGGACTTTTCTTTAAAAAGCCGTTATACAAAGGAGGATATTCAGGCCCAGATAAAGGCTGTGGAGAACCTGGGACTGAAGGAATGGTTGCTCTGGAATCCAGGTTCCAGATATACAGAGGAAGCAGTTAAAAGCCATCATTTTAGATAAAATGATGGCTTTTTACATTTTACAGGACTATTAAGAGTAAAATAAAATAGTCAAAAAAATTCTTGCATTTTTATTATAATATAGTATTATATATATAGAAGGTCAAGAAAAGTCAAAGTCTAAAAAATGGAGGTTGGAATCATGGCTAGTATTTCTGATCAAATAGAATATTACTTAAAAAAACTGATAGAAAAATATAAGGGTGAGGTTGAGATAAAGAGAAATCAACTGGCCAATGATTTTAACTGTGCCCCTTCTCAAATAAACTATGTGCTGGAGACAAGATTTCCGCTGGAAAAGGGATACGTTGTTGAGAGCCAGCGTGGTGGAGGCGGGTATATCCGCATTATACGGGTCAAGATAGAGTCGGGAATGGAATATATAAGAGAGCTGATCTCCCGTCTTGGCGGCCCTATTACCCAGGACGAAGCAGAAGCAATAATCTATCGTCTTTATGAGAATGAGCTGATCGATGAAAGGGAAAGGGCATTAATGGAGGCTGTAGTTAATAAAAGAGTAATAGATGTGAATTTGCCTTACCGGGATTATATCAGGGGTAGAATTATGTTGGCTATGTTGGAGGTAATCCTTAAAGTAAATAGTTGCAGGGAGGAAGAGTAATGATCTGCCAGAGGTGTAATAAAAATAATTCTACTGTTCATTTGACTAAAATTGTGAATGGTAAAAAGACAGAATTGTATCTCTGTGAAGATTGTGCGAGAGAAACCGGGCATCTATCTTTTCCTGAAAATGATCCCTTCGATTTCACAAATTTGTTGAAGGGTATTTTAAGTCCGGAAACGGATATTTATGGGGATTATTTTCAGGAAGACAGGTGTAGCCTCTGCGGTATGACTTATCGGGATTTTACAAAAAACGCTTTATTGGGTTGTTCTAATTGTTATATAGAATTTGAAAACCGGCTGGAACCGATCTTGCGAAGAATACATGGTAATATAATCCACAATGGGAAAGTACCCAGGAGAACTGGTGGATCCCTTAGAATCAGGAAGGAGATAGAAGAATATAAAGAGGAGATGCAGAGGGCGGTAGATAATGAGGAGTTTGAAAAGGCGGCAGAATTAAGGGATAAGATAAGGGAATTGGAGAAGTTGCTTGGTGGTAAAGGCGGTGATGGGGATGCTGAATAATATTGGGAACAGGAGCCTGTCTCAGTGGATTTCCGGCGAGGGGCCGGACAGTGATATTGTTTTTAGCAGCCGGATTAGATTGGCCAGAAACCTGGAGAAATATCCTTTTCCCAATAGAGCCAGCAAGGAAGAAAAGAAAGCGGTTATAACTGAAGTGAGGGAAGCTATTTCCAGTATTGAGGATTATAAGTTACACTATATTGAAATGGCAGATTTGCCTGAACTGGAAAGAGAACTGTTGGTGGAAAAACATCTTATTAGTCCTGTCCATGCTATAGATGGGCCGGGAAAAGGTGTTTTTATAGATGACAATGAAAATATTAGCATTATGGTTAACGAAGAGGACCATATCAGGTTGCAGGTTTTAACGGCAGGATCGCAGTTGAAAGAGGCCTGGAATATAGCCAATGAACTGGATGACAAATTAGAGGATAAACTGGATATTGCCTTTTCGAAAAAATGGGGTTACCTGACTGCCTGTCCTACTAACCTGGGAACTGGCCTGCGGGTTTCTGTAATGGTCCATTTGCCGGCATTAAATCTGACCAATAATATTGGCAGAATGTTGACTGCTGTATCCCAGCTGGGCCTGGCTGTCAGAGGCCTCTATGGAGAGGGCAGTGAATCTATTGGTCATCTTTACCAGATATCAAATCAGGTTACCCTGGGGCATTCGGAGAAGGATATCATGGAGAATCTTGGCACTGTAACTCAGGAGGTAATAAACCAGGAAAGGAAAGCCAGAGAGGCTCTGCAAAAGGATATCAAGGTTATTGATAACATTAAGAGATCCTATGGAATTCTCAAATATGCCCATCAGCTATCCAGTGATGAAGCGATGAGATTATTATCAAATGTAAAATTGGGGATAGACATGGGTATAATAGATTACGTGGATGATAAGGTTTTGAGGGAATTAATGATTTTAATCAGGCCAGCACATATTCAGAAGATGCATGGAAAAGAACTGGCTGCTCTGGAAAGAGATATAAAGAGGGCGGAATTGATACAGGCTTTGCTTAAGTCTTAAAAATATATGAAAGGGTGATATAAGTATGTTTGGTAGGTTTACTGAAAGGGCAAGAAAGGTTTTAAGCTTTGCTGAACAGTCAGCAATAAGTTTAAGACATAATTATATAGGAACAGAACATATTTTACTGGGACTGGTTAAGGAAGACCAGGGAATAGCAGGAAGGGTATTGGCTGAAATAGGCATTAATGAAGCAAAGGTCCTGGAATTAATCAGAAAATATAATGGTGAAGGAACAGAACAGGCCCTTACTAATGTAAGCCTTACTCCCAGGAGCAAAAAAGTACTTAATCTTTCTATGGATGAAGCGAGAAGGCTTGGCCACAATTATATAGGAACAGAACATATTTTGTTGGGATTAATCAGGGAAGGGGAAGGGGTAGCAGTAAGGATACTCTTTGATCTGGGTGCTGACCTGGAAGATATTCAAAAAAAGATTATCGAATTACTGGGTGGACAGAAGAACCTGCAGCAGCAGGGTGGAGAACCAGTTACAGAGACACCTAATCTGGATGAGTATAGCAGGGATCTTACCCAGATGGCCAGAGAAGGAAAACTGGATCCTGTTATCGGCAGGGATAAGGAGATTGAGCGGGTAATCCAGATTCTCAGCAGAAGGACCAAAAATAACCCGGTATTAATCGGTGAACCGGGAGTAGGGAAAACAGCCATTGTTGAAGGCCTGGCCCAGATGATAGTTGCCGATAATGTACCGGAAAACCTTTTAAATAAAAGGGTTGTAGCCCTTGATTTAAGTGCCATAGTTGCCGGCTCAAAATACAGGGGAGAGTTTGAGAAAAGGCTGAAAGCCGTTATGGATGAAATAATGGAGAGTGGGAACATTATTCTCTTCATTGATGAGCTGCACACCCTGGTTGGGGCAGGCGCAGCAGAAGGGGCCATAGATGCCTCCAACATATTGAAACCGGCACTGGCCCGGGGCGAGTTGCAGACTATTGGAGCTACTACCCTGGATGAATACCGGAAGTATATTGAAAAAGACGCTGCCCTGGAAAGGAGATTCCAGTCTGTTCTGGTTGAAGAGGCTACCCCGGAAGAAACTATAGAGATTTTGAAAGGATTACGGGATGCCTATGAGGCCCACCACAAGGTAGCTATAACAGATGAGGCCATTGAAGCAGCTGTGCATATGTCCCACCGTTATATTACAGACCGCTTCCTGCCTGATAAGGCCATCGACCTGGTGGATGAGGCTGCTTCCAGGGTGCGCTTAAGCAATAATACCAGGCCGCCTGAGTTAAAGGAATTAAACGAACAACTGGAAAATATACAGAAAGAAAAAGAAGCAGCAATAAAGAGCCAGGAGTTTGAGAAAGCTGCTATATTAAGGGATAAAGAAAAGGAATTGCAGAAGGAACTGGAGAACCTGAAGAATAACTGGCAGCAGAATAAAAATAGGAGGGAAAGCACTGTTACCCCAGAGGATATAGCCGAGATTGTCTCCAGCTGGACTGGAATACCGGTTAACAAACTGGAGGAGACAGAGGCTACAAAATTATTGAGACTGGAAGAGGTACTCCATCAAAGGGTCATTGGGCAGGATGAAGCTATAAAGGTTGTGGCTCAGGCTGTAAGAAGAGCGAGAGCCGGCCTGAAGGATCCCGACAGGCCGATTGGTTCCTTTATTTTCCTTGGGCCTACAGGTGTAGGTAAAACCGAATTGGCCAGGACCCTGGCTGAAGCCCTCTTTGACGATGAAGAGGCTATGGTCAGGATTGACATGTCTGAATATATGGAAAAACATTCAGTCTCCAGAATGATTGGTTCACCTCCGGGATATGTAGGTTATGATGAAGGTGGCCAGTTAACAGAACCGATCAGAAGAAGGCCCTATTCCGTTGTCTTATTTGACGAAATAGAAAAAGCCCATCCTGATGTCTTTAATATCCTCCTGCAGATTCTGGAAGATGGCCAGTTGACAGATAGCACCGGCCGGAAAGTGGATTTTAAAAATACAGTTGTTATCATGACTTCCAATGTGGGAGCGAACCTGATCGAAAGAGAAGCCACCATGGGCTTTAAGGTAAATATTGATGAAAAAGAAGAATATGAAGATATGAAGGATAAGGTGATGACCGAATTAAGGAGGACCTTTAGGCCTGAATTCCTCAACAGGCTGGATGAGATAATTGTCTTCCATGCCCTCAACAAGGAGCATATCAAAGAGATTGTTAATCTGATGTTGAATGATTTAAGGAAGAGGCTGGAGGAAAATAATATCA
>JANWJZ010000061.1 GCA_025451675.1 Halanaerobiales bacterium
CTTTTGCTCCTGTCAAGAGCCTTTTTTATTTTTTTGCTCTCTCCAGAGGAGCAGCGACGTCTACTATCTTAACATCTTTCCTGTAGACTGTCAAGAGGTTTTTAATTAAGTTTTTGTTTATTTTTTAAACCTGTTGCTTATTAAGTTTTATACAGGTTTTTGATGACAATTGCTATCTTAACATGTTTATTTTCTGCTGTCAAGAGTTTTTTATGCTAATCTGCATTTATTTTTACATAAACTTTTCTGTGCCGCGGCCCATCAAATTCGCAGAAATAGATTCCCTGCCAGGTTCCAAGTAATAATTCTCCATCTGCAATAATGATACTTTCTGAAACACCGAAAAGACTGCTTTTTATATGGGCAGCTGAATTGCCTTCAAAATGTTTATAGGAATCCTGAAAGGGAATTACCTTATTAATCTCCATGATAATATCAGCTACAACATCTGGATCAGCATTTTCATTTATAGTAACAGCAGCAGTAGTATGAGGGACAAAAACAGTGACTAGCCCATCAGAGATACCACTTTCCTTTACTATCTGCCTTATCTCTCTTGTTATATCAACAAACTCAGTCTGGCTTTTTGTACGAACATTTATTTTCTTTAACATTAACTCACCCCTTTTGACTTATGTAAATGTAAATTTAATTTAAATTTATTATAATATTATTTTATATTGAAGGCAAACTCTATATTAATAAAAATTGACCCCTTATAACAGGGGTCTAGATAGATATATATTTAAATATAATTAAATATAAGGGGTGGCAAACAACTACAATTATACGATAAATTTACTTATGTTCTCCTTTAATTCATCAACAGTTCTATTTAATTCCAGTGCAAGATTAGCCAGTTCGTTGGCAAATGAGACCTGTTCCTCACTGGCCGCATTTACCTCCTCAGTAGAAGCAGCTGATTCCTGGGCTATGGATGAAATACTTATTATTTCATCCACTGCTTTATTTTTATACTCATTTATCTCCTTAATTGCATCATTTACGCTATTTACTGCTTCCGTTATTCTTTCCAGAGAATAAACTATTTCCTTGAAAGCACGATCTGTTTCCTGGACTGAATTATTCTGTTCTTCGAAAATCGTATAGGTGCTTTCAACCTCTTCAACTGTTTTCTGGGTTTCTTTTATTATTTCTCCTATAATATTATTTATAGTTTTAGTGGCATTATTAGTCTGTTCCGCTAAATGTTTTATCTCATCGGCGACAACCCCGAAACCTTTTCCGGCTGCTCCGGCGCGGGCTGCTTCAATAGAGGCATTTAAAGACAGAAGGGTAGTTTGTTCACTTATTCCTTCAATCAGGTCCAATATTTTACCGATTTCCTGTGCCTTATTATTCAGTTCTCTAATATCGTTATGTACCTTATTAAATTTATTAGCTGTAATACTACTCTTTTCATTTAAATTGTTGACTATAACATTAGCATTACTACTGGTAGTATTTATATCTTTAACTATCTTTAATACTGATTCAATATTTTCACTTACAATATTAATCCTTTTAGCCAGAAGGTCCATTATTTCAGCACTGCTCTGCGCTTCATCTGCCTGTTCCTGTGCCCCAATTGCTATTGTCTCAACAGCTGCAGCAACTTGCTCAGCAGAAGATAAAGATTGCGCAGAAACCTCTTTTATTACATCAGCATTTTTTAAAACTATATCACTGGCACGCCGGGCATTAATCAGTAAATCCCTCATGTTTTTCACCATTTTATTAAAACTAACTGCCAGTCTACCAATTTCACTATCTCCTTCTATATTTGAGTGGACTGTTAAATCACCATTTTCCACTTTTCCCATTAAGAGCATAATTTCCTCCAGGGGATTAGAAATGCTTAAAGAGATAATTATACCCATCAATATTGCAACAATTGCACATCCTAAAGCTACAAGCACAGTATTTCTACCTACAATTAAAATATCATTTAATAAAGACACGACAGGTATTTCACTATATAATTTCCAGCCATTCCTGGCCGTTCCGTAAATAAGCAACTTATCATTGACAGTGCTGTAACCGCTTTCTTCCTCCATATCCAGTATCGTATTATATTTTTCCCCTACCAGCTCATTATCCAGAGCCGTAATTATAGTTTTATCCTGGTTAATTAATTGGACCTGGGCTCCCTCGCCAAAATCAGTATTGGCAATAATATCATTAAATATATCACTTTTTACTAAATAAATTAAAACACCTATTCCTTTACCACTGACCAGATCATTTAGTCTCCTCATAAGATAAATATTGTCATTATAACCATTATAATTACTGACCCAAACTGCCTTGCCATTGGCAGCTACTACTTCTTTATAAAGGGTGCTGCTTAAAAAATCCTGGCCCAGGTAATTATTAATCTCCCTTTCTGTAACCTGTGAATAACTATTTTGCCCTTTCTCTTTTAATATAGCGATACCTTGAATATGGTCATTAAGTATAACAATATTGTCCATAATTGTAGTTATTTCACTGATTGCCTGTAGTTCTTCAATAAAATCATCAAATTCCTCTTTGGCCAATAATCTGTTTAATTCCATGTTGCCGAAAATTTGCATTGATGAATTTTCCAGCTCATTCAGTTGAATATTTATTTTATCTATTACCTGTTTGATAATCTCCTGTGAATAAAAACCTACCTTTTGTTCTATGGTTTTTTTTGATTCCTGATATGTATAATATCCTACAATACTTAAAGGTAAAATACCGATTAGTAGAAAAGAACAGATTAACAAGGTTTTAACCCTTATTTTCTTAATACTTTTAAATTTAGGCCTTCTTCCTTTTCCTCTTTTCATTCCATATGTCCTTCCTTTCAATACCGTCAAATTTAATACCCTTATTTAATATCTTATGCTATCCTGAGCTATTATGTTTTTTACTAAATCATCGAGATGACTGAGATAGGAGGGGGTGTCTTTGTCAAGACAACCCCTGGTTTTAAATATAATTAGTATTCCAATTCAACAACCTGCCCTTTATATTCAATATCCTCATATAATACTTCCTGGCCGGTTAATTCCTGACTTCTCTTATCTGGCTGTTGGCCTCCTACAAAAATCCTGAATTTACCTGGCTCCAGTAGACACTCACCTTTCTCATCGATTAAGGCAAACTGCCTCTTTTTCAGGATAAATTCAACTTTTGCTTTTTCACCTGGTTTTAAGTGGATGCGTTTGACACCGTTTAATTGCCAGATAGGAACCCGGACAGATGCTTCCAGATCTTTTATATACAACTGGATAACTTCATCTCCGGCAAGGCCACCAATATTTTCAACCTCCACTGATACAAAGATATCTTCATCATCTTCTGTAAAAAGTTCTTTTTTGCTTACATTTAAATTGGAATACTTAAATTTTGTATAACTTAAACCATAGCCAAATGGATATAGCGGCTCGCTTTCCATATAACGATATGTTCTATTTTTCATACTATAATCCCGGAAAGGAGGCAATTGATCCAGAGACCTGACAAAAGTTACTGGAAGCCTGCCGGCAGGGTTATGATTTCCAAATAGGATATCAGCGACCGCTGTACCTCCTTCCTCTCCAGGATACCATGCTTCAAGTATAGCCCGGACATTTTCATTTTCCTCCGCCCAGCATAAGTCAACTGGACTGCCACTTGTCAATACCAGAACAATAGGTTTGCCAGTCATGCTTATTGTTTCTAATAGTTCCCGCTGTAATCCTGGTAAACTCAGGTCAAGCTTGTCCCCTCCTCCATCAGAATTAGCAGCGTAACCTTCTTCTCCTTCAAATTCCGGTGTAAGACCAATACACATTATTACCAGATCTGACCTTTCAGCCATACTTAATGCTTCGGAAAAGCCTGTTCTGGCCGGATTACCCCAGTGTGATTGTTGAACATCCCCCAGAACACAACCTTCAGTATAGTATACTCTGGTATCTTTATTAACTGCCTGCCTTATTCCTTCCAGAATTGTTACATACTTTGACGGTGTACCGTAGTAATTACCCAGTAAAACTGATCTGTTATCGGCAACCGGCCCAATTACAGCAATGGATTTAATTTCATCTTTATCTAATGGCAGAAATGAATCTTTATTTTTCAATAAAACCATAGATTCCCTGGCTACCTGCAGTGCCAATTGGCGGTGTTCTTCACAATCATTTACATCATAGGGTATTTTATTAAATGGTACTCTATCTTCAGGATCAAACATACCTAATTTAAACCTGGTCTTCAATAAACGCCTGACTGACCTGTCAATGGCCTCTTCACTTACTAACCCTTTCTTTGCTGCATCTTTTAAATACTCATAGACCATACCACAGTTTAAATCACAACCCATATTTACTGCCAGAGCTGCTGATTCTTCAGGGCTGTCAGTGATTTTATGGTTTTCATGAAAGTCCCTTATGGCACCACAATCTGAGACATAATATCCTTCAAAACCCCACTCTCCTCTTAAGATATCCTGCATAAGTGTTTTACTGCCACAACAAGGTTCACCATTTACCCTGTTATAAGCACCCATGACCGCCTCTACTCTGGCTTCCTTTACCGCATCGCGGAAAGCAGGGAGATAGGTCTCACGCATATCTTTTACAGAAACAACTGCGTTAAACTCATGTCTTTCTTCTTCAGGGCCACTGTGGACAGCAAAATGTTTAGCACAGGCTGCCGCTTTGAGGTATTCAGGATGGTCTCCCTGCAGGCCTTTTATAAAACTGACACCCATACGTCCTGTTAGATAAGGATCTTCACCGTAGGTTTCCTGTCCACGGCCCCAACGGGGATCTCTAAAAATATTAATATTAGGTGTCCAGAATGTAAGGCCTTTATACATGCTTCTGTCCTCTTGCCGTTGAAATTCATTGTATTTAGCCCTCGCCTCATCACCGATAACTGAGGCCACTTCATATATACGATCAGGATTAAAGGTGGCGGCCATACCGATAGCCTGAGGGAAAACTGTGGCTATGCCAGCTCTGGCAACCCCATGCAGGCATTCATTCCACCAGTTATATTCTTTAATATCCAATCTTCCTATAGCCGAGGAATAATAAAGCATCTGGCTGATCTTTTCTTCCAGAGTCATTCTGTTTAATAAATCCTCCACCCGCTCATCTATTGGAAAATCAGGATTTTTATAGATAGGTATATCATTATTGTTCATTAAGCTACCTCCTCCAAAATTAATTAATATAGGGTACACCATAAGGACCATCAGCCAAATATGCTATGTCGAGATTACCATTATGTTTTTTCATGTAATGTTTGACTACATTATTAATAAAATGAGCTATTAATTCCACCCTCCCCCGATATCTGTCTCTTTCCTCCAGGTATATATTTCCATCAGTCCCGGGTAATATTTTATAATCTGCTTCCGGCAGCAGGGGACTGTAATATATAAAGTTCTCCTGCGGAATTTTACTGAATACCTTCGCCCACATCTGTACCTGCCATTGCTCCGGAACAAAAACCCAGTCAGGAGAATTTATCAATTGCTTAAACTTTTCGGCTCCAAAAAGTTTTAGAAGGTGTAATATAGTCCGATATAACGGGCTTCCCACCTGTTCACTGTCTGTCGTAATTGCTGCCATTACTATTTTTCCATCTGGTTTTAATAAAGGCTCTGCTGCAATGGCTGCTTTGGCAGCCTGATAATGGTTTATGCCTACAAAGCCAGCATGAGTAATTACCAGATCATACTGTTTTTGAACCGGAATGGCCACATATTCCTTTAGTCGCTCTACAGCGGCAAGGTGGGCTTTTTCCAGATCCCCGGCAAATACTCCTGTTAACCTAAATTCATCGTCCAGTGTCACATTTATGATAAAATCTGCACCGGCCATTTTTGCTACTTCCAGGGCTTCTTCATGGCAGGGATTATCTTCCAGTATTAAGTTGCCTACATTATTTGACGACAGCATTTGAGCACCATGAAAAACATAAGTGCTCTCTTCACCAATCAAACCGGGGCAGATTGATTTCCGGCCGCCGGAAGCACCGGCCATAAAATGGCTTTCAACCAATCCGGTCAATATCTTCAGGTCCGCACTGATATAGTCTTTATTTATATATACTTCCGACCCCCTGGTAGTCTTACCTAAATATACCAGGTTTTCCCTGTCTTTACAATCATGGTTTTTAATCCTTATACCAGCTTGAAAGACTCTTTCATCCAACATATTCTCCAGTTCTTTTTCGGATACAGGCCGATGGGTTCCTGTGGCCACTAAGATAGTTATATTCTTCTTTTTAATGCCACTATTTAATAATATCTCTATTACTGGCCAGAGGATGCCTTCCTCTCCTTTATAAGGAACAGGACGGGTATTATCGGATATAACTATAACAGCCTTACTATCAGGATTATTTTTCAGCTTCTCTTTTGTTATACTTGTCAGCTGCTGACTGGCTACAGGATTTTCCAGCGCTTTCTTAATTGCACAGGACGGATCAGCAATTACCCTGGCCTTCTTCATCCTGTAAATATCGGTATTTCCAGGTAGTAAAATTTCAAAGACATGTTCTCCTATTTTCATTTCAATCATTTTGTTTATCACTCAACAGTCACTCTTTCTGTCCTTTTTGTTTTTACTTTGCTATGAAGGCATTTTTTAATACATCTATAAGATATTCTCTCCTGATAGTATTTTCAAAAGCAAAGGCTTCTTCATTCATCATCTTTATTTCTTCCGCTGTCATATCTACAAAGAGGGCAGCAAAATTAACTGCTAAAAGATCTGCAACCGCTCCACAGATGGCATATCTCCCTAAGCGCCTGTGCCATTGTATTCTATAGTCATTACTGTTATCATTTAATTTACTCTGGACCATGTTTCCGACAATATTGGCTATTTCCATCGCCTTCATCCGCAGGATACCATTAGTTCTGGCGGTCCAGGCATCAAGTCCCAACTCTTTCTTTAATTCATTGCTGGCTTTAATCCTCTTTAGATAAACAGATTCCGGATCGGAGACCACCAGACCCTGCACACCTATATCTTTATAGGTCCAGATTGTCCAATGTTGCTCATATTGATTAAAAATGTCCAGCTGGTCCTTGAGTGCTTTTAAGCGCTCCAGGTCGCATGGTAAAGGATTATTAATATCTCCGTCAAAGAGAGCCCCAAACTCACCAATCCATGATGGGCGGCCTCTTTCCATAACCCAGCCATTTCTCTCCAATAAATCTTTTTCGATCCTGTCTCTGTCAACGTAAACCAGGCCTGCTCCGCTGTTATCAAAGTTGGCAACCGGCCCGGGATAACGTCTGGCACTGTGAGTAGCAGAACAATAATTATGGGAACTATAGGCCAGGTTATCATCAAAAGGCTCCTCAAATCCCCGGAAGTTTTTAGAATAATTGTTTGCTTCCAGAAAGATAATATGTTTTTTGTCCACTTTCCTTATATTTTCCACTAATTCTCTGTATAGCCTATTAATACTTTCTACATCAGGCGCATCTGGTTCATTTAAAAGATCATAGCCAGCAATATACTCCTCATCTTTATAATAATCTGCAATATAGGTCCATAAATCAATTACCCTTTTCTGGTAATCCCTATTGCTCCATAACAGGGAAATACTATTTGTATTATCACTATGCCAACTTTCATTTTGCCAACCCTGGGCAGCATGGAGATCCAGAATAACATAGATACCGTATTTTTTAGCCCAGTTTATAGCTCGATCCAGATATTTGAAAGCTGAACTTTTATACTGGCCAGGTTCCAGATCATCTTCAAAATGGCGGTAATTAAAAGGTATCCTTACAACAGTGGCTCCCAGTTCGGCAAGGAATTTAAAATCTTCTTCTCTTATGAAGGAATCCAGGAAACTATCCATAAAAACATTATATCTCTCTTCACCTAATTCTTCCCTGAGGGTTTTTCGAAAAGAACTTTCTGACCCGATGTATCCAGTAATAAAATTCTCCATATTTAACCAGCCACCAAAGGAAACACCTCTTAAATATACCTTTTCACCCTTTTGGTTTACAATATCTTTTCCCCTAACCTGTAACAATGCCATTATTATTCCTCCCTGTAATCCTATATTTATAAAATATATTTCCTGTTTTAAATTATCCCTTAATTGCTCCTGCCATCATTCCTTTGATTATGTTCTCCTGTAAAAATACATACAAAATCATTAATGGTAAAATACTTAGAAATAATGCAGCCATAATTAATGGTATATTAACACCAAACTCCCCCTGGAAATTCCATAGACCCATGGTTAAATTCCAATTTTTCTGGCTGGAAAGTAAAATAAGGGCATAAACAAATTCATTCCAGAGCATTAAAAAATTGTATATTGCAATAGTAGATATGGCTGGTTTAGTAAGAGGAAAAATTACTCTGGTAAATATCTGAAAAGTGTTTGCACCATCCATAAAGGCTGCCTCTTCCATCTCAACTGGAATATCTTTCATAAAGCCAGTCAGGATAAAGATTGAGGTAGGTAAATTAAAGGCCACATAAGGACCAATTAAGCCAAAAAGGTTATCATATAAACCCATGGACTGAGTCATTTTGTATATAGGTATTAAAGTAATGTGAATTGGGATCATCATACCAGCCAAAAACAGGGAAAAGACAGCTTTTGATAAACAAAATTTAAGTCTGGAAATGGCGTAACTTGCCATTGAACCTGCTATGATTATTATTAGAACTGCTAATACAGAAACCAATAGACTGTTAAGATAATATCTATGAAAGCCTGTTTCAAATACCTTAACGTAATTATTTATATTTAACTGCCCGGGAAAAGACCAGATTGAATCGAAAAATTCCATATTAGTTTTAAAGCCTGTAACAAACATAAAGAACAAAGGGTAAGCTGTAATTAAAAACCAGATAAAAGCCAGAATAAATACAACAGTTTTGCCTGAAATGTTACTGGCTATATCTTTCATTTTAATCCCCCTTTTTTGCACTATAACTTCTGGTCAGATTCAGAAAAAGAAGTGATAAAGAGAAAGCTATTAAAAAGAGTGCAAAAGCCACAGCACTTCCATAACCCATTTTCAACCTGGTAAAGGACATTTTATACATATATGTAGCCATTAGTTCAGAAGCGTGATTAGGGCCACCTTCAGTCAATACATAGACTATATCAAAATATTTTAAAGAACCTACCAGTACCAGAACTATAGCATTAATAATTGTACTTCTTAACATGGGTAAAGTAATTAAGAAAAATGTTTGAAATTTGTTGGCTCCATCCACTCTGGCTGCTTCATATAATTCATTGGGAATTCCATTAATAGCAGCAATAAAGAGAATCATATAAAAGGGTATAAAACGCCAGCTAATTGCAAGTGAAGTAGCATAAAGAGCCAGGACTTCACTCCCTAAAAAATCAATTGGCATATCTATAATTCCTGTCTTTACCAACACTTCATTAATCAAGCCGAAGAATGGATCATAGAGATACCGCCATAAAACACTGATGGCTACTGAAGAAAATAATTGCGGCAAAAAATAGACAGTTCTTAAAAGGTTATTAATTCTGGATTTTTTATAAATGAAAATAGCCAATAATAAAGCAATAGGGATCTGGGTAATTATTGATAAAAAAACTAATTTAAAATTGTTCAATACAGAATTTAAAAAAATTGAGTCATTTAATAATTCCCGCCAATTTTTCAGGCCAATAAACACCATATCCGTTATGCCATCCCATTGAAACAGGGAATAAAATGCAGAGAGGGGTATAGGAATAAGCATATACATTAAAAATATTGTTAGAGCAGGTAATATGAATAGTACTATTGTCAGTGGCCTCGTTTTGTACATTGCGGCTTGGACCTCCTAATTTG
This sequence comes from Halanaerobiales bacterium, assembly GCA_025451675.1. Lineage (GTDB taxonomy): Bacteria > Bacillota > Halanaerobiia > Halanaerobiales > DTU029 > DTU029. The sequence continues at coordinate 9,824 of JANWJZ010000061.1, forward strand.
AACATATCTCGTAAAGAAAAATTTCTTTACGAGATATGTTTGTTACTAAAGTTTTTAATCTTCATTATAATATTTTCTGGCGGCCTCTTCCAATGTATTGGCAACTTCTTCCGGTGTCATTGTCAGGCCAAATAAACCATGCATAGTATCTTTGTGGACGTCAGCCAGTTCAGGAGGCAATGTCTGGTCATAATAGAGCTGTACATATTCTGCCTCACTGAAAAACTGATACATTTTTATATTAACTTCATCATCCAATAATCTGTCAGTTCCGACAGTGGGAGGCATGGCTCCTGACTTAACCAACATTTCCTGGGCTTTATCATCAGTAATATATTGCAGGAATTTGAAGGCAAGTTCCTTATGCTTGCATTTATTAGAAATAGAATAATAATTGTTACCTGCAGAGCCAATTAAATTTGTTGGGTTTCCTTTACCACCTTCAACCATGGGGAATCTGAAAATATCAAGTTCTTCTGCTACAGCCGGATTTTCAGATTTCATTAATGAATAAGCTGATTGAAGCATGAGATACATGGCGGCACGTTCAGTATAAAGTAACATTCTGGCCTGTCCCTGATCTTCTCTCAGCCCATTAACACCTTTAGGGAAAGCACCCATTCTTACCAGATCCTGAATCATCTCTCCGGCTTTTATAAATGGCTCATCGGTAAAACTACCTTCACGATTAAAGGCTTTTTGAAATGTTTCTGGACCGCCAATTCTGTCAACCAGATACATATAATACAGAGAGCCAGTCCATTTGGTTGCATTAGCAAGGGCAAAAGGTATTACTCCATTATCAATAAATACCTGTGCTACTTCAACTAATTCTTCCCAGGTTTCCGGAACTTCTACACCATATTTTTCAAACATACTGGGCCTATAACCGAAAAAAGCACCACTGATACTGATTACCGGGACACCGTAGTGTCTTCCATCAAATGAAACCGTCTCTATCCCGGCAGGGATAAAACGATTAATATATCCGCTATTAACCAGCATATCAGTCATATCATAAACTTTGCCGGCATCAACGTAAGATTTTAGTCCTCCACCACCCCAGGTCATAAAAATATCAGGCTCATCATTTGCCGCCATTGCTACCTGTAACTTAACCTTATAACTATCGTTTTTTGTTGGAACATGTCTAATCTTTACACCGGGGTGATCTGCTTCAAATCTTGCAATGGCATCTTTTATCATTTCATGTCCTGGCTCTGCCTCTGTTTGATGATCCCATAAGATTAATTCAATTTGAGCTAAAATAGTAGTACTTGCCAAAATAGTCAGTAAAAAAACACAAAAAAGAAATCTGATGCTTTTTTTCATTTTTTTCCTCCCCTTTCGTTTTTAATTATTTCTTTTTGAAATAATTTATTGCAAAATCACTCCTTTCCAGAATTTTTTCGTCCCACAATACAATTTTCACAATAATTCAGTTATTTTTAAATCTGTTACATTAAATGTTATTACATCATCCAGATTGAAACAATATGCAAATTATTAAAAATTATTTAAAATAAATTTATTTTTTTGTGCAACTTATACAAACTTTTTGTGAACAATACAGGTCCTCATAATCTGTTGGACAATTATCTGCAGCCAATTCTCTGTATTTAAAATGGCTTTTTCAAGAGTTACTGGCGCCAGCATAATACTGAATATTCCGTCAAAGTATTCATTCAATTCATTGACAGCCTCGGCCTCCACTGACCCGGCAACTGCTATAACCGGGACATTATATTTTTTTGCCCGCATAGCTACTCCATAAGGAGTTTTACCCATCAAGGTTTGCTTATCTATCCTGCCCTCTCCTGTTATTACCAGAGCTGCCTGATCCAGAAAAGTATTAAAATTATAAATATCCAGAATTAACTCAATACCAGAGTTCATATAAGCATCCAGGAAAACCATAAGAGCTGCACCCAGTCCGCCGGCAGCCCCACCACCCGGCAGATCACCTACTTTTTTTCCTGTTTCATTTTTTATAACTCTGGCATAGTTCCGTAATGAATCATCCAGAAACTTTACCATTTCTTCAGTTGCACCTTTCTGGGGCCCAAATATATAGGCTGCCCCATTCGGTCCATATAGTGGATTGCTGACATCACTGGCAATAAGAAACTCCACATCTTTTAATCTTCTGTCCAGATTGCTAAGGTCGATCGACTGTACATTGGCCAGTTCTGCTCCACCAAATCCTACTTCTTTCCCTTTGCTGTCTTTAAAACTAATACCCAATGCCTGGGCCATACCGATTCCACCATCAACTGTTGCACTGCCACCCAGGCCTATAATTATTTTATCTACCCCTTCATCCAGAGCAGCTTTAATTAATTCACCTGTCCCGAATGTTGTTGCTTTCAATGGATTTTCCTTTCCGGAAGGTACCAAAGCAAGGCCAGAGGCAGCAGCCGTTTCTATTATGGCTGTATTTTCGTTACCTAAAATACCAAAATAAGCTTTTACAGGAGTGCCTAATGGACCAGTAACCTCTTTATATATCTTTTTTCCTTTTGTTGCATATACCAGGGCATCTACAGTACCTTCACCCCCGTCAGCCATAGGTAATTTAATGACCTCTGCCTGAGGATAAACACTCAATATACCTTTTTCAATATTATCCGCTATTTCTCTGGCTGTCAGGCTTCCTTTAAAGGAATCAGGCGCAATTATAATTTTCATCTCATCATCTCCTAAAAAAAATATAAAAATAAGTCCAGGAAAACTTTAGTAATATTAATGTTATTATTCCATTAACCGAACTTTTATTCAATATATATTATATCCGGAAAATAGATATCATACTGAAGTAAATATATACAAAATGCACAAAAGTCAACACTGAAAAAGTGTTGACTTTTTATACCCCTCTTATACTTATTTGTTATATAGATATAGATGATAGGCAAGTAATAAAGTAAATAAATCTTTAGCTTTCTTCGGGTCTAATCCAGTCAAACCCTTAATTTTTTCTATTCGATACAAAAGGGTGTTCCTGTGCATAAAAAGGGCTTCTGCAGTTTTACTTATATTTAAATCATTTTCCATCATACCTTCTAAAATTATTCCTGTATCTGTATCTTCAAACACCTCTCTTACATCTAATGAAAACATATCCAGGTAGTATTCGGCGTAATTTTCCTTTAAATAGGGAATAAAATAATCATAGCCGAGGTGATCTATAAAATAAATTTTCTCCTCAGATCTATAAATTTTTTCTCCTACTTTAAGGGCATGTTTTGCTCCTTCATAAGAAAGATATAGTTTATCAAGCTCCTGAATAGTCTGTCCAATACCAATTGCTACTGAATTAAATATGCTTTCAAATCTATCCAGAATCACTCTGGCAATTTTTTCTATGATAGAGGATTGCTCCTTAAGTTCTTTCTTCTTTAAAGATTTTATAAAAACTAAACTTGTCCCTCTAATAAAAAAGATATCCCTGGTATTATCTAAATTAAAAAGCATATTAAAATTCTCAATCTCACTATTTATTTTCATATTGTCAAAGGGAGATATCTGTATAACCATAACCTTGCGGTACAATGTATTATCTATATTGAATAATTTTGCCCGATCATATAACTGTTCTCTATTATTGATATCATTACCAATGAGCTGTTGATAGAAATTCTCTATTGCTTTATTCTCCAGCTCAATCTCCTTTTGCAAAAAATTATGGGATAACATCAACTCTACCAGGTTTTTAACAATTTCACCATAGGATTCTACCTCTGACAGATTACCAGTAATTCCCACAACACCAATAATCCGATTATTAAACTTAATCGGCAGATTTATCCCTGTTTTAACACCACGTAAAGCTTTTGCTTCCTCCTCCGTAACAATCAACTTTTCCCCGGTCTCTAATACCTTTGCCGCTCCTTCATGAAAGGTATTTATCCTTTCTTTATTACCACTGCCAATTATAATACCGTTATAATCCATAATATTTATATTTTTTCCCAATACATTCATGGTTCTTTCCACTATTTCCTGTGCCAACTCCTGAGTCAGGTTCATCTTTACCAACCCTTCTGGATATAAATTTGTATAAAAGTTAAAACAGGTCGTCTCTGCAGTCAGACCTGTTTTTTTATACCAATTTTCTTTTTTATTATTGTTCCGGTCGCATGGTGGGAAATAAGATTACATCCCTGATGGAGGGTGAATCTGTTAATATCATCACCAACCTATCGATACCTATACCAAGACCGCCAGTAGGGGGCATGCCGTATTCAAGGGCACGAAGGAAATCTTCATCCATCATATGGGCTTCCTCATCACCGGCTGCCCGTTTCCTCATCTGTTCCTCAAATCTTTCCCGCTGATCAATTGGATCATTTAATTCTGTAAAGGCATTGCTTATCTCCCAGCCATTAATAAAGGCCTCAAAACGATAGGTAAACATAGGATCTTCTTTCATTTTGGCAGCCAGGGGTGAGATCTCAATAGGATAATTCATGATAAAGGTTGGCTGAATAAGTTTGTCTTCAACTTTCTCTTCAAATATGAGATTAAGTACTGTGCCTTTGGTATCATCTTTTCCTACTTCAAGGCCCATCTCTTTAGCAGCTTCCCTTGCTTCTGCATCACTTTTTATTTCATTAAAATCAAAACCTGTATACTCCTTAACCGCATCAACCATGGTCAGGCGGCGCCATGGCGGGGTAAGATCAATTTCCTGTCCCTGATAGTTAATCCGGGTTGTCCCCAGGACCTTCCCGGCTACATGGGCAACCATATCCTCCATTAGATCCATCATATCAATGTAATCCGCATTAGCCTGATATAACTCAATCATCGTGAACTCCGGGTTATGTTTGTAGGACATTCCCTCGTTACGGAAATTTCTATTCAATTCATAAATCTTCTCAAAGCCACCAACTATTAATCTCTTCAGGTATAATTCCGGTGCAATCCTCATGTATAAATCTATATCCAGAGTATTGTGATGGGTTATAAAGGGGCGGGCACTGGTGCCGCCGGGGATTGGATGCATCATTGGTGTCTCTACTTCCAGAAATCCTTTCTCATCAAGATAATTTCTTACCTCTCTAATAATTTTACTTCTCAATTCAAAGGTTTTCTTTACTTCCGGATTTACAATCAGGTCAACATAACGCTGCCGGTAGCGGGTCTCTTTATCCTTTAAACCATGCCATTTATCCGGCAAAGGGCGGAGAGATTTGCTCAAAAGGGTAAATGCTTCTACTTTTATAGAGATCTGGCCCATCCTTGTTTTAAAAATAGTCCCACTGACACCGATAATATCTCCAATATCCAGGCTATTAAATAGTTCATATCCTTCTTCACCAACTTCATTAACCCTGACATATAACTGAATTCTGCCAGTGGAGTCCATTAAATCTGCGAAACTGGCCTTGCCATGTGTCCTCATGGCCATTATCCGGCCAGACAGAGAGGCCGGTTGGCCGTCCAACTCTTCAAACCTCTCTATAATATCACCAGCATAATGGGTAACTTCATATTTTTGCCCATAGGGTTCTATATTGCTTTCTCTCAACTCCTCTAGCTTCTCTCTTCTCTGCCTCATTAATATGTTTAGGTCTTCTATTTTTTCTGTGTTCATGTTTTCGGTATTCATGGCAGATTACTCCTTCTTTGATTTTTCTATCGATAAAATTTCAAATTCCATAATACCTGAAGGTACTTCAACCTTCACTATTTCACCCTTTTTATGGCCCAGGATGGCTTTTCCGATCGGTGATTCATTGGAAATTTTAAAATTCAAAGGATCAGATTCCACTGAACCAACAATAGTATAAGAAAACTCTTCACCGGTCTCCAGATCACGTAACTTAACTGTAGTTCCGAGACTCACTGTTTTACCGGTAATTTCATCATCGGTAACTATCCTGGCAACCCGTAACATATTCTCAATCTCTTTAATACGGCCTTCAATAAAGGCCTGTTCATTTTTAGCATCATCATACTCAGAGTTTTCACTTATATCGCCAAATTCCCTGGCAGCCTTTATCTTTTTAGCTATCTCTCTTCGTTTTACA
>JANWJZ010000062.1 GCA_025451675.1 Halanaerobiales bacterium
CCTGATACAGGTACCGTCTTTTGTGGGATAATCATCACCAAAAATATAGAATTTTTCCCTGATTCCCAGGACCTTCTGCAGGACAATGGGGATCAGGTGGGTTTCCGGGTCATGGGCCTCCCCTATCAGGCCGGAAAGATCAGCACCAGCAGCATTAAAATAACGCAGGGAAACATATTTCAGGCCATGAATCTCATCATAACGTTTCAGCATCTTTTCAAAAAATAATTTACTTTCACCATAAGTATTTTCCGGATTAGTTGGATGTTCCTCTGTAATGGGAATCTCCTCTGGTTCTCCATAGACAGCAGCAGTGGAAGAGAAAACAATATATTTTACCCCATTATTGACCATGGCCTCCAGCAGGTTTAAGCCATTAGCCACATTGTTTCTGTAATATTTACCCGGTTTTTCCATAGACTCCCCCACAAGGCTATCTGCAGCCAGATGTATAACCCCTTCAATCTCCTCTTCCTTCATTATCCTGTCCAGGAGATCCATATCGGCCAGATCACCCACAATCAATTTACCCTTTAAAACTGCCTCCCGGTGCCCTTTAGACAGGTTATCCAGAACTATAACATTATAACCTGCCTCAGCTAATTTTTTGCCTATGTGGCTGCCTATATAACCGGCTCCGCCCGTTACCAGTATATTCTTCATCTACTCTCCCTCCTGAAAATAAAATAAGTCCTGTAACACCAGGGTGGCAGCACCGACAGCACCAACCTGGTCACCATACTCTGTCATGCTTATTACCAATTCCCTGCCTGGGATCCTTAATGCCCTTCTATCAACCTCTTCACGCAGCAGAGGTAATAAAAGATCAGCGGCGGCGGTAAAATCCCCGGCCAGGATTATCTCATCAGGATTTAAGAGGTTGACCAGGTTACTTAGACCCATACCCAGATACTCTCCAACCTCTCCGATAATCTGCCGGGCCCTTTCTTCACCTTTCCTGGCATCAGCCAGCAGCTTCAGCCATTCCCCTTCCAGTTCCGGTCTGCTATTTTGCTGTTTCAAGCCAGGATTATAGTGGTAAACCAGCTTATCAGTAGATATTAAGGCCTCCAGGCAGCCGGTATTACCACAACTACAGAGGGGCCCATCTTTTATTACCGTCATATGGCCAAACTCACCGGCACTGTAATTCCGGCCATAATGAAGCTCTCCATCAAGGACAATAGCTGCACCTATACCCGGGCCGGTATTGATTAATATAAAATCATTCCTGCCATTCCACTTCTCGGCCAGGGCCATAACCCGGACATCATTATCGATTAAAACGGGTATTTCTAACCTCTCTTCCAGCTCCTTTTTGACCGGTATATTCCTCCATTTGAAATGAGGTGCATAAAGGGAATACCCTCTCACCGGATCAACCATGCCATGTACTCCCACACCCAGGCCGTAGACCCTGCTACTATCTATAGAATCACTTAAAAAACCATTAACTATCTCCGTAGAAAGCTGGAGAAAAGAATTAAAATCGTTAGACTCAACATCAACTTCTTCACAGGAAATTACTTCTCTATTCAGATTCATCAGGACTCCCCGTAATTTCCCAATTCCCCATTCCAGTCCTATAAAATAGGCCCCGGCAGGATTTAATTCCAGCAAGACAGGTTTGCGGCCGCCCCGGGATTTTCCTTCCCTGCTCTCCCTGATCAGGCCCATCTGCAACAACTCTCTGGTAATATTCGTCACGGTGGCCCGGGAAAGCCCGCTTATTTCTGCTATCTCTGCCCTGGAGATGGATTTCCGGTCATAAATTGACTTCAGGATTATCTGCTGATTCATCTTTTTCATCAACTGAAAACTCCCTGCCTGCAAGGCCTCACCCCCTTAAAATAAAGCACAAATTTAGCTCCGGACAAATATATCAATTCCATTATCTTTGTTTATTTATTTAATAAACTAAGTATATTATACTTTATTTTTCAGCTCCTGTAAAGTAGCAAAGCAAAATTATAATATTATTTAAATATTAACCGGCCGGTTTTCCGGCCGGTAATTTCTCATACATTTTCTATGTCCTGCCACTCCGTATGGAATGTACCCTCTTTATCCTTCCTCCGATAGGTATGGGCGCCAAAGTAATCCCGCTGGGCCTGGATTAGATTGGCCGGTAATTCCCTTGCCCTGAGACTATCAAAATAGGCCAGGGCTGCTGAAAAGGCAGGAACAGGAATACCCCCTTCTATAGCCAGGCTCACTGTCCGGCGCAGGCTCCCTACCCTTTCGGCAAAATCCCTGCTGAATTCACCGGACAGTATAATACTGGCTACCCCCTGCTCCTCTTTATAGATTCTTTGAATCTGCTTCAATAGGCGGGAACGGATTATACAGCCATCCTGCCAGATCCGGGCTATTTCTGCAAAAGGCAGGCCATATCCATACTCCAGGGAAGCCCTTTTCAGTAGATCCATTCCTTCCGCATAGGCAATTACTGTAGCGAGATAAAGGGCCTCTTCCAGAACAGGCAGGAATTCCCGGCCTATAACCTCCCGCTCAGGGGCAGCAAAGGCACGGGAAAATTCCTCTCTCTCTCCTTTATAAGCCGAGAGATAACGGGCATATACAGCTGCGGTAATAACAGGCAGAGGAACCCCCAGCTCCAGGGCTTCCTGAACTGTCCATTTCCCGGTACCCTTCTGGCTGGCAACATCAGAAATAAGATCGATTAGTGGTTTACCGGTCTCCGGGTCTTCCCTGTCCATTATCTCCCCCGCTATCTCCAGGAGATAGGATTGCTGTTTCTCATTCCATTTCCTGAAAATATCCCCCATCTCGGCCGGGGATAAGCCCATCCCTTTTCTCATCAGGTCATAGCTTTCGGCAATCAACTCCATTACCCCGTACTCTATCCCATTATGGACCATTTTTACATAATGCCCGGCAGAACCTGTACCCAGATAACTGACACAGGGGCCGCCTTCCGTCCTGGCTGCTATCCTGCTGAAAATCTCCTCAACCTCCCAGTAGGCACTCTCATCACCGCCAGGCATTATGGAAGGGCCGTGCAGGGCACCATATTCTCCCCCGCTTATCCCTGTCCCCAGAAACCTGATCCCTTTCTCCTTTAATTCCCTGGCCCTTCTCTCTGTATCCCGGTAAAAGGAATTTCCACCATCAATGATAATATCCCCCTTATCCAGGTAAGGAAGCAGCCCCTCAATGACACTATCCACCGGTGATCCGGCCTTTACCATTAAGATTATCTTACGGGGACGCTGCAGGAGGCCGGCGAATTCCTCCAGGCTATAGGCCGGAATAATATTTTTACTATCGGCCCGCTTTTTAATAAACTCTTCTGTTGTAGCACTGGTACGGTTATATACTGCGACCTGATAACCCGCTGACTCTATATTTAAAGCCAGGTTCTGTCCCATAACTGCCAGTCCAATAAGCCCGATATCGCATTTGCCGCCCATAATAAAACCCCCCATTTTTACATAATCAATTTAACTACATCTCCATTAACTGGATTATAGCATTATTATGAATTTTTTATTGTAATTTGGAATACCGGAAAGTAAATTTTCAACCTTCATCCCAAAATGCATTAATCCAATTATATATATTATATAAAAAGACAGGGGTAGATATTAATCTTTATTTCCAGTGCTTCTCAACCATAAAGCAAAGCACCGGAAACCCCTGCCAGAATAATTACCATAACCGGGTGGATCTTTGTCTTATGCAGCAAGAACAGGACCACCAGGACTATTAATACACTATTAAAATCGATTATGCTTGTCCGGGCAACGAAGACAGCAGCAGCCAGGACCAGGGCTATGAGGATAGGCCGCAGATATTGTAAAAGTTTTATAATATAATCAGACCTCCTGACCTTATCATAAAAAAGGGATAACAATAAAACCAGGATAAAGGAAGGTACAACAACGGCTAATGTAGCTACAACTGAACCAGCCAATCCTGATACTTTATAGCCCACATAGGTTCCACTATTGATAGCTATGGGGCCCGGGGTCATCTCTGCTACTGCAATTATATTTACAAATTCCTCCATGGAGAGCCAGCCATGGTTATTTAATTCATTCTGAATGAGGGAGATCATGGCATATCCCCCACCGAAACCAAAAAGGCCAATCTTGAAAAAGGAAACAAATAAATCAAGCAATGTTTTCAGCATCCTGTCCCTCCTTTACAACCTGGATACCTTTATCTGGTATTATCCTTCTTCCCCGGAGAAGATGATCAATTAATGTAATTAATAATACTAACAATATTATTATTACCGGGCTGATATTTAAGACACTGGTTGCCAATAAGGCAAGTACTGTAATCAGGACCAGGGAGCCTGTCCATTTTATACTCTTAGACAATTGAAAGCCGCCATATAGAATCAAGCCTACTATAGCAGGCCGAATCCCTTTAAAGATATTATCTACCAGGGAATGCCCGGCAAAGTTATTAAAGAAGGATGCAAATCCCAGGATTATTAAAAAAGACGGCAGGGCCACAGCAAAGGCAGCCACAACCGCCCCGGCCAGCCCCAGAAGCCTATAGCCAAAAAAAATAGAGAGATTTATGGCTACTGCACCAGGGACAGTCTGGGTCACCAATATAGCATCTATAAACCTCTCTTCATCTATCCAACCCTGTTTATCCACCAGTTCCCTTCTAATCAGTGGTATCATGGCAAAACCGCCACCAAAGGTAAACAGGCCTATCCTGAAAAATATAGAAAAGATTTTGGCTAATTTTACGACTTTATCCCGCATAAATCCAGTTCCTTTCTTATAAACTTATCCTTTATTTCATTATATTCCTTTTTTCAAAGGCCTGTCAAGGAGCCTACAAACATGGGTTAAAATCCTGAAAGAAATCTATAATCTGCCCATCACCTCTCCAGGAGCTAGATTCTGTTCCCAGAACTCCAGCCAGGCAGGCCAGACCACTTCCTCCCAGTAAGCCCTATACTCAGGATGAATTACCAGCAATTCCTTCACCTCTGGCCTCTCCTCTTCCCCGGCCAGATAAGCCCTGGCCAGCCCCAGTTCCTCAGCGAGTACGCCAGCTGTTTTCTGGGAAAATATCCTGGCCACCTCCATAACCGCCCTGCTGTGATCATCCCCTTTATAATCTCTCTGCCGGAAGATATTCAATTCATAAGTCTTCACCAGATTATCCAGGTATACAGATTCCACTCCATCTCCCAATTGTTCAAAAATGAAATTACTTAAATACGGATTTACCGGGCCAATAAGTACCGCTTTCTCTTCCAACATTTTTTTCAGAAAAATATCCGGTACTGCTTTAGCATCTTTATGTAAAATACCCTTTTCCCTTAATCCATGCAGCAGGGTAAAAACCTCCTCCAGTGCCCTATAGGAAGCAGGATCCAGTCCGCCATTTTCCAGTCTAAAGGCCTCCAGGCCTACTAAAGAAAGTAATTGCCTCAATAAAGTCTCATCATGAAAATTCAGTAAAAGGGAACCCTCCTTAAGATGAACCAGCTGGTCCAGGAAGGGAAGGCCCCTGTATTCCTCAGCCAGGATACCCTTGCCGCCAATCCAGTATTGCCTGTGCACCAACACCGGCCAGCCCCAGAGCCTATCCCTGAATCCAAAATGCTGCCAGTCCACTGTATAATAGGCTTCCCTCTCCTGATTGCTAAGATATGGGCTAACTGCTATCTGTAAGTCTTCTCCAATGAATACATGGGTACTTAGATTAAAATAAATATCCGGAGGATTTCCCTCTTTAATGGCCTCCCTTAAGCTCTCCTCTCCAGTAGCAAAACCAATTTCACCGGTAAATAGCCTGATATTGGGATAAACCGCTTCAATATCCTTCTTCAGCTCCTGGTAAAATTCCCTTTCATCAGCCTCCTTGATAGTCCGGTAAAAGGGATAATGCCAGATCCTGATCAGGTATTCCCGTTCCGGGTCTATCTCTGCCCTGGGATTTACGGCAAACTCCCTTTTAATGAGCCTGTTATAAAGATAACCCAGAGTATAGAATCTGTTCAATAATACAAGTATAAGGCCGGCCAGGAAGATAATACAGATTATTATGGGAACGGTATATTTTCTTCTCATTGAAACACCCCCAAAGGTATCATTAACCTGGTAAATCAAGGAGATACAGTACATTCCAGTCAGCAATCCCATCCTGTTTAAGTTGAAACTGGGCCTCCAATTCCCTGACCGCTGTCTCTGTCGTTTCTCCATAACGGGCATCCCGGTATCCGGATTCAATCCCTATTTTCAGCAAATTATCCTGCAGCTGCATGACGGAAAGCCCCATCTGCCCTGGTTTAAGGGGATTATTGACCTTAACGGGTAACCTTTCCCCGATAATC
>JANWJZ010000063.1 GCA_025451675.1 Halanaerobiales bacterium
ACCTTTCTATAAACACGTAACTTAGGATAATCTCTATTTTCAACAAAAACTGTTACATATTCATCTGTTGCCATTATCTGTGGTATATATTCATAGAAATAATCTATTGGTTCATCTTCCCAGACAACTTCACCCGTCTTTACGTCCAATACATAGAACTTGTCCAGAAAAGTATAAAAATACCCATTATCTATCAGAGGTTCAAATGCAAGGTTTTTTATATATTCTCTTTCCCATAATATTTCCCCTGTATCTAATCTCCTTGCTACCAATCTATTACCATCATCATATATAATAAAATCCTCATCAACTGCAAAATAATATCCTTCTCTGCTGTCTACAATTTCCCCTGTTTCTTTATCAACCCTATTAGCATCTATCATAATATAAATAAAATAAAACTGATTTATATCTGGTACTCACTGTTTTTTCATTTTTATTATCTTCATACAGATAAAGGCCTGGCTAAATTGTACACAAAAATATAATTAGGGCTTAATCGTCTCGAAAATCCGCCTATAGACATCGTAGATATACCAATAGAAAAAGATTGAGGAACCTCTGTCATTATCCTTTCTATAGAACATTTTACTCCCGTCCCGGTTATAAGTAACATTTAATATATCTTGTGGAGTACCTTCTCTTAGCACGCTAATTTTGTTATCTTTTAAATTGATTTTCATTAGGTCATAACTTCCTACACCTATAAATGCTAACTCCTGGCTATTCTATCTATAAATCAGGATTCCAGCTTATTGATATATAATGAAAATCATCTTTCTACGTATTGCATAATAATTATATCTTAAGTCCAGGTATTCTAAATTACTTAAACCTGAAATAGGACTTATATCTAATATCTTATTTGCCATTAGTTGTAATCTTTTTAAGTTCGTCAATTTAGATAGAGGGCTAATATCCCCAATTTCATTAAAAGCAAGATTTAATTTCTCTAATTTTCCTAAATGTGATAACGGAGAAAGATCTTCTATATAGTTATTACTTAGATTCAAATCAATTAAATTATATAACTCTGTTAAAAAATCAAGATCAGAAACACAAAGATTTCGCAAATTCAACTCTTTCAAATTAATCAAATTATTGATTGGACTTAAATCATTTATCCAGAAATAATCAAATCCTGTATCTGTTCTTTTATAATATGAGTTATACTCTAAATTTAAATAAGTCAGCCCAGTTAAGCCTGATAATGCACTTATATCTTCAATCATATTATACCCCAGGTTCAATCTTTCCAGTTTTGTTAAGTTAGCTAAAGGACTTATATCTTTAATATCATTATGACTTAAATCAAGCTCGATTAAATTAATTAGACTGGATAGCATAGTTATATCCTTAATATTAGCCATTCTCATATTTAGCCTTTTTAAACTTGTCAACTCAGAAAGAAATGCTTTATCCTGCATACTAAAATTATAACTCAAATCTAGTTCTTCTAAATATGGTAATCCCATCAAGGGCCTGTAATCTTTGACCCGGTTATTTGCTAAATTTAGTATTCTTAATTGCTTCAGATTCGATAAGACTTCAATTTCTTCAATATAGTTGTTCTTTATATTAAGTTTTTCTAGATTTATGAAATATTTCAACGAACTAATATCTCTAATTTTTTTCCTTACCTACCTCAATTTTCAATAAAACCTATTTTTTAATATAAATACTTTCCAGCTCCCTTTCCTTCTCCTCCATCTCCTCTACGACATTCTCTTCGTCAGTCTTAAGGACACGGGGAGTGATGTAGATAATGAGCTCGGTCTGATTAACATCCCTATTGTTGCTCTTAAATAATTCTCCTATTATAGGTATATCTGAAAGGATAGGTACTCTGGACTTGATGTTCGTACCAATATCCTGGATAAGCCCGCCAATAACAATGGTCTGCCCATCTTTAACCCTGACAGTGGTATCCACCATCCTCCTGCTGACCTGTGGCGGCCCTTCGGCAGAAACAGCACCGATATTGCTGACAGAGGGGCTTAATTTTAAAGTAATTTCACCGGAGCCGCTGACCCAGGGAGTTACCTGCAAAGTAACACCTCCATTTACACTCTGATACCTGGTCTCTTCCTTACCATCCTGATCAACATTAACAACCTTATAATACTGGACTGTCCCCACATCGATGGTGGCCTGCTGCCCATTCAGTGTAGTTATATTGGGCCTTGCTTTAATGGTGGCCAGATTTTCACTTACCAGTGCATCTATGATCAGATAAAAATCTTTTGGTAGATCCAGTACAGATTTATAGGTTAATCTTCCTAAGGCACTGTCAAATAGAACAGTCCCTTCATTATCCGGGTAAAGCATCCCGAATTTAATTCCCGGACTCTCATTCTCATTTCTGTTTAACTCAAGGATTAAGGCATCAACAACAATCAAAGGTATTTTAGTATCTATTTTAGCAATATATTCATTCAGAAATTCTATCTCTTCCTGGGTCCCTGTAACCAATAAGGCATTCTGCTCTTTTAATACCTTCACATTGGCAGGAGGGAAATTATGCGGCAAAAGGGCCGGGACTTTCTCTACTTCCAGATATTGTAGGGGGATGACCTCATTGATGGTCAGGAGTGATGAACTGGGGCTGCCAGTAGTCTTATCCCCAACCAGATAAACACCGTTACTTATAATATAGGAAAACCTTGTTCCGGAGAGAATGATATCTATAGCCTCCTCAACAGGAACCTTGTCCAGTTTTAAATCCACTACATCCCGCACACCACTGAATATAACCATATTAATATTGGCCAGCCGGGAAATAGTCCGCAGTACTTCAGCCAGGTCTGCCTGCCGCACATCTATACTGACCAGGCCTTTCTGGACTGTAATGGCCAGATTGTTCTGATCATGTTGGCCGGCCATATATACCCGGTAAATATCATCACTTATGCTTAAAGAAAAACCGTTGGCCTGGAGAAAGTGGCTCAAACCTACATCCAGGGGTACCCTGTTCAGGTTGGCAGAGACAGTACCCTGTATATTTTTATTCATAACAATATTAATACCCGTTAAATCTGCTATTTGATTCATTACCTGCCGGATATCGCCATTTTCTACTTTTATACTTAAAAGCCCATCTTCATAACTTATCTCTGCAGGAGGTATAAAACCCTCTCTGCTGACCAGGAAGATATTATCAGCAATCCTGTCAAAGTTATAACCATAGGCAATGGTCAGGGTCCTCAGTGCTTCCATTATTTCGACTTCCTTCAACTCCAGGGTCACCTGGCCATGTACAGTGGCATCAGGTACCAGATTGATACCACTCTGTTCAGTTAGCATCAAAAGGACATCCCTGATATCTGCTCCCCTGACAGAAAGAGTAACTATAATTTTGCTGTAATCTATCCCTCCATCGGCTGCCAGGACCTGTCCTTTAAAATTCAATAAACTAAGGATAATAATAAATATACAGATATATCCGATAATTTTCTTTTCTTTCAAAGACATCTCCATCACCCTTTTTATTTAAATCCTTTCCTACAACTGCTTCTCTTCCTCTGCATATATACAATAGGTTTCAATTATTAATGACACAAGTAAATGAGTATTATCGGCACTTTTTCCGATATCCAGTTGGCCGATACTATAATATTTCTCATGGCCATCTAGCGCCTCCAGTAATGACAATATTTGTTCGTAACTTCCCCTGATTTGTGCCTGGTAAAGCAAACGGTATAGTCCATCTTCCGGCTGGTCATTCCAATTATCTCTGCTCTGTTTTTCTATAAAAAACTCCTTGCTTTCAATACCGAGTTCCAATGTCCTTACTAAATCATCGATAAATTCCAATACCTCTAACCTGACTGCTGCCGGATCGCCATGATAAAAGAAACCTTCGTAAAATCTGTTTTCCCTTTTAATTTCCGCTAACCGGTTATAATACCGGTCAAGGCTCATCAGTTGGAGTTTTGTTTTTTCCAGTTCATATTCGGCCCTTTGTATATCTTCTCTAATTGATGCTAATTTTCCCATAGTTGGCAGTACGAAATATTTCGTCCCAAAAAGTCCAATGAGGAGTATAATAGCAATAATGAGTAATTTCTTTTCCCTGTCAGTCATTTACTATATCACCTGCTATCCTGAATCCTTCTCCTTCCCCACTGATAACAATACCACCGATAAATTCCAGATTTGTAAATAGGGATGAGGCCTGCAGGGCTTCCATGACCCTGGTTGCTGACACTGCCTGTCCGTTTAAGAGAACCAGTTTATCTTCCCTGAAACTGAGCTGGTTTATTTTCGCACCTTCCGGTAAACTGATACTCAGTTGATAAAGAGAAGATAGGTAAGAACGTTTTTTCTCCAGAATTCCCCGGTATAGGTCTCCCTTCTTTTCACCCATTAGTATTTCTTCCTGTATCCTCTCCAGTTCCAGCATTGCTGTTTGCAATTCCTCCATTTCCTTTTGAAGGGAAACCAGTTTCTCATTTTCCTGTTTTATATACAGACTAAGGGAAAAAATATTCACAATAATTATTAAGAAAATCAGCAAGGCAATGGAAAACCTGTATCCATTGATTCTTTTCTTTTTATTTGCCGGCAAGCGGGCTAAAAAGTCCAGTGTTTTTAGAATTTTCCTCCCAATTTTCTGGTCCGGTAGTTTCCTATCCAGATTTAGGATACTTCTATCAGTAAGTACATCTGCCAGTTCCAGCTCTTTATAGGAATCATAGATACGAATTCTAGCAACCTGCTGATATTCTTTTAGATAATTTACGGTGTTCTTCAATTCAGGGGAAAGATTCTCACCCTGTACAGTTCTCAGGTAAACACCATCAGGATGAAAGACAGTAAAAGATATTTTATTACCATAGGTGTCCAGAAAAATAATTGCTTCCTGTTCCCGGTAGACATTTTTAACCCTTTCTTTATCCTCTTCAATATGATAGAAATAAAACAATAAAGGCAGAGGGATAATATGTTTAATTTTTATCTTTTTCTCTGAAAGTATTTTATATGCTGTATCAATTAATTCTCTCTTCACAGCAAAACATATTACCAGATAGCTTCCATTGTCCGGGATATTCTGCTCAAGAAAATAAGAATAATAAAGCTCATTCTCTGTTAAAGGCAGCTTATTGACAAATTTTACCCTGACAATCTCATCAATCCTGTTTCTACCCTTTTCAGGTAGAAAAAAACTATCCATAAATAATTGACTGGCCGGGACAAAGAGAATTCCCTGTCCCTTCTGGATTTTTTTATAGAGGCTGCTTTGCTTATCCAGTTCCTTAAAATCTTCAAAGCTTATATATGTCTGGTTATCTACTGTATTTTCCGGCTCCAGAATTACAAAACCCTGATTTTCCAGAATCAGCCTATCGGAAACATTAAAATATTTATTCATCTATGGATACTCCTCTTTCATATTCTTTGCCAATATATATATCTGATATTATATTTGTGGTACTTCCATCATTCCTGGTAATAATTATTCTAAAAAGGGATGGCAGATACCCCTTTTCTTCCAGTGACCAGAAATAGGCCCAGGCCCCTATCCGGGGATCAAAATATTCGAAATCAATCCTGAATATGTCCATATCCCTGAAGAAAGTAAGTGTATCAGTAGACTGGTGGTTCTTTTCCTCCCTGACCAGGGTATATGAATAATAGTCCACCTGATAGCTTATCTCCTTTATGGTGTCATCTTTCTTTACCAGCCAGGCAACACTCTGATTTGTACCTTCAAAAAGATTATCCTTATATATATTTGAATAAAATAGATTATGTAAATCATCCTGCAGGTAATTGTCCAGGACCCGGTAATTCTGCTCCCATTGGCTGCTATCTACTGTTTTTTCCCAGGTAAGCAGGCCCTGATCCATAAACATATATACTGCCAGTAATAGTACGCCTGAAATGGTAATGGCAATTAATATCTCCAATAAGGTAAAGCCTTCTTCTCTCATGGAAATATCTCCTTATTATTACTATGTTTCGTCTTACCGCTAAAATCAAAATTCCGCCAGCATTATCCGGCTGATCCTGTAATTCTTTATAACCTTTCTATCCTGCCATTCCACAATGAGCTCCATTTTTTTCAGGCCGTTTCCTGTTTCATTTCCCGCCAATTCACTCAAATTATATTTCTCTTCTACATACCATTGAAATTCTCTCCCGTTAAGTTCAAAATTACCATGTCTGGCCAGTTCCATTCCATTAATCAATTCCGTCATCTTATCTCCTGACCAGGCTACAAGATAATTATAAATCCTTAGATATTCGATCCCATTGGTAACAGTCAGATAGGCCTCAACGAGGATGGCTATACTGACTCCCAATATTACCATGGCAATTAGGGTTTCCAGAAGGGTAAAACCCTCTTCTTTGCCCAATTTATAGAACATATTAATCACTTCCCTGTCCGGGTCCAGCTAATCCTGCCTGTAATAGAATCAATAACTGCAGAATAACTTTTTCCTCCCTGAAGCTTAATGGTAAAATTGCCGCCTGAACTCCTTCCATCGGGGAAAAATATAATTTTATCTGCCGATTTACTTAAAACCTGAACTTCCAGGCTAATTTTTTCTTTACCGGACGGCTGATAATAAACCTCCTGCTCATCGATAAATAATTCCAACTGTCTTTGCTGGCTGATGCTCATCTCTCGCACTGCCCTGGTGAGATGTTCTATCTTTCGCAATTGCCCCCTCTCTTCAAGGGATGCAATAAAACCTTCAAAATGGGGGAGGTTAATGGCCACTAAAGTAGCCATAATAACCATAATTATCAAAATTTCCAGTAAAGAAAAACCCTCTTCCTTACCAGTTAGTAATATCAGCATCTTCCCCGGTACCGCCTTCCTTCCCATCCCTGCCGTAAGACCAGAGATCATAGCTATGGGTATTATGAACACCCGGGTATCTGTACTGATACTCGTTTCCCCAGGGATCTAAAGGTATCTCCTTTTTTTCCAGGTAAGGCCCATTCCAATTCCGGGCTAAAGGTTGGATTTTCGGTTCCTCAATCAGGGCCTTTAATCCCTGTTCAGTACTGGGATAGACTCCATTATCAAGCCGGTAATTATTCAGGGCTATCTTGAATATATCCAACTGGTTTGCCGCAGCAGTCTGGTTGGATTTTCCTACCTGCTTAAACAATTCCGGACCGACTATCGAGGCAAAGGCAGCTATTATAACTATGGCAATCAGAATCTCTATCAGTGTAAAACCTCTTTCAGATTTTATCTTTTTTTTCTTTCCTTTTATCTTATTGTTCAAACCAATATAATGCCTTTCAATATTCTCTTTCACTATATCCCACCTCCAGATTGCAAAATCTCCTGTCAAAAATCACAAAAATTCTTTACATAATTGTGTTTATCCTCATGACCGGAAGCACCATGGCAAAGACCAGGAAAGCAATGATGCCTCCCATCAATATTAAGATAGAAGGTTCAAAGAATTTCAGGAACCTATCCAGGCTTTCCATGTATTCCTGGGTTAAATCCCTGGCAATTTCGGTCATTAGATTGCCCAGTTCCCCTGTCCTTTCTCCTACACCAATCAGGTAAATTGATATATCAGGGAAAACTCCGGTACTGCTCATGGCCTGGGATAGTGGGCTCCCCCTTTCTACCTGCAGGGCAAGCTCATCCATAGTCTGGCTGTAGATAGTATTACCGGTAATATCCCTGACAATTTTGAGAGATTTCAGCAGGGGAACCCCATTATTCAGCAACACACCCAGGGCCCTGGTAATCCTGCTGACATAGAGCTTATATAAGAGGTTCCCGATGCCCGGTAATCTTAAAAGCAGCTGGTCAAGATTGCTTTTGCCCTTCTCAGTACGGGAATAGAACCAGAAAATACTTATGATAAGGAAAAAAAACAACAAAATACTGACACCGTTCTCTGTAATAAAAGAACTGAACCTCAGTAAGATAATTGTGGGCAATGGTAAGCTCTGGTCATAGGATTCATAGATATAAATAAATTTTGGCAAAATATATAATAAAACTATTAATACAGCTAAAAGAGAGAAAACTATCAGGATAATAGGATAAATCATACTGGTAATAATATGTGAGCGGAGCCGGTGATTTTCCTCAATATCATCAACCAGCTGCCTGCATACCAGTGAGAGGTAACCGCTCTCTTCGCCGGCCTTAATCATGGTTACATAGGTATTGTTAAAATATTCAGGATAATCAGCCAGCGAACTGGCAAAACTACGCCCACCCTTTAAGGATTCAGTTACTCTTCTTATGACATTTTTAAATGGGGATTCTTTAAAAATATTTAAGATTATATCCAGGGCTTCATCCAGTTGAATTCCTGCCTTAAGTAAATTGGCCAGCTGTTTGGTGAATAATAAAACAGAACCATGTTTACTACTGGAAAAGGAGTGAGTTCTTTGTTCTTTGCTTTCTCTCCTTTCCTGGCTATTAGCTTTCCTTAAATAAAAAGGCTGTAAACCGGCTGATTCCAGTTCCCGCAGTACCTTTGTATAACTATCTCCCATAATACTACCTGTTATTGTAGCACCCTCTTTATTAATGGCCTTGTATTTATACTCTTCCAATTTCCTCACCCGCCTTAATGCTAGTGCCTGGTAACCCGGATTACTTCATCTACTGTGGTTATCCCCTGTTCTACTTTATCCATACCATCATCAAAGAGAGTTCTAAAGCCTATATTACTGGCAACCCTTCTTATTGCAGAAACATCAGCTGCATTATTGATCAAGCGCTGGATCTCTTCCTCTATAGGCAGGAACTCA
Source organism: Halanaerobiales bacterium (assembly GCA_025451675.1). Classification (GTDB taxonomy): domain Bacteria; phylum Bacillota; class Halanaerobiia; order Halanaerobiales; family DTU029; genus DTU029. The sequence continues at coordinate 8,746 of JANWJZ010000063.1, forward strand.
TATATGCCTGTCCTGCCGGAAAAACCTATATTATTACATTCTGCACAGCCAATAGCCCGGTAAAATCTTCTCCCCTGATATTTTTCCAGGGAGAAGCCCATGGTTTCTCTTTCTGCCCTATACTCTTCCCGGCAATGGGGGCACAAAACCCGGACCAGGCGCTGGGCCAGCACAGCTTTTAAAGTGGCCACCAGGAGATAATCTTCTATCCCCATATCCAGCAGGCGGATAACAGCACTGGCTGCATCATTGGTATGCAGGGTGGCAAAGACCAGATGGCCTGTCAGGGCAGCCTGTATGGCAATGGAAGCCGTTTCTACATCCCTGATTTCACCGACCATGATAATATCAGGGTCCTGCCGCAGGATTGAACGGAGGCCGCGGGCAAAGGTAAAGTCTATTTCCGGCCTGACCTGAATCTGATTGATGCCATCCAGCTGGTATTCTACCGGATCTTCAATGGTAATTATCTTTTTTTCTGCCGAGTTCAGATAATTTAAAGTAGCATAAAGGGTGGTTGTCTTGCCGCTTCCCGTCGGCCCGGTCACCAGTATGATTCCATGGGATAATTTAATCATATTATAATATTGCTGGAGGATATCTTTATTAAGGCCGAGGTTATTCAGATCCAGTAAAAACTCTGCCCTATCCAGGAGCCTCATGACCACTGACTCCCCATACAGGGTCGCAATGGTCGAAACCCTTATATCCAGTTCTCTTCCCAGAACCCTTATCCTGATCCGGCCTTCCTGGGGCAAACGCCGTTCAGCAATATTCAGGCCAGCCATGATCTTGATTCTGGTTACTATAGCCGGGAAAAGCCTCTTAGGCGGAGCAGGGCTGTCATATAAAACACCATCAATACGGTAACGTAATCTTATAAAATCTTCAAAGGGTTCCAGATGTATGTCACTGGCCCTCATTTTCAGGGCACTGGTGATAATCACATTGACCAGGCTGATTATCGGGGCCTCCTGGGCCAGTTCTTCCAGATTCTCCACCCTTGTGTCCAGTTCAAAATCACTGAAATCCTCATAGACACTGTCCAGGTCCTCCATCATACCTTCAACCGTCTCCAGGGGGGCTTCCAGGAACTCATTAATCAACTGATTCAATTCATTACCGGGAATTAATTTAATCTCAATGGAGGACAGGCTATAGACAGCCAGTTCATCAAGGACCGGTAAGGGGGGATGCCTGTCAGTAAGGAAATAGGTCACTTCACCCTCCCTGTATAGAGGAATCAGCCTGTGTTCCTTTAATCTCTCCCGGGGATATTTACTCAATAATTCTATGTCAACCTGTTCAATCAAATCCTGATAAGCCATTGGAACCCGACCTTTCCATCCATGATGTTCATCTACAATTTCCATGCACAATGATTACTGTGCTTAATTTCGGAAAACAACCACTATTTCCTTGCCATCTTTCTCCATTATTACCTGCTGGTAATCAATTTTTTTAACAAGATATCCATCCACAATATCTCCAGGTTTAATCAGATAGGTCATTGCACTATTCTTATTAACAATAATGGCCCTCTGATCGAAAACATTTATGGAAACAGCATGTAAATAAAAGGGATTGGGGACTTCAGGTATTAACTGTATCACCTCTACCGGCTCCTCAATCACAGCCGGAAAATCGTCATTGTTTTCATTCTCAGGCTCTTTCACCGGAAGTTCCTCTACTTCTGTTTCCACCAATTCTTCCTTTTTTTCCAGGTTGAATATATTTTTTTCCACCATTAACTGCCGGTAATTATCCGGCACCTTATACTTTTGTAATTCAGCCAATGGCCCCCTTATATTCAACGGATTATCATCGATAACATCATTCTGGTTTTCTATATTTCTCAACTGCTCCTCTAAGTTAATAGCAGATATTCTCTCATTAATTGAAGCAGCCCTGCTGGCACTGCTTAACCGGGCTATTTTTATATAAAACAATAAACTGGCCAGAAGGACTATTAAAAGAATGAGAACTATATTTTTATACCTTTTCAACTCCATCATCTATCACCCTCGGGAAAAGCTCATTTTCTGACCATGTTAAAACCTCTATCCTCCATTTGCCATCCTGATAAACCCTTTTTACAACACTGCTGATAAAATAACCTATCATTTCTTCCGTCTCCACATGGACGGAAATTTCCAGAAAGGTAGAGCCGGTAGTAAACATACCGCTTATCTCTGCAAATTTCTCATCATCAATCAGGACATTCAAATCTTCCAGATTCTTGATCTCATTTTCTTCTCTATATGAAAGAATAATATCTAATAATCCTCTATCCAGTTGATAATGCAAAAATATAGCTTCAAGGATTTCCTCATCAACCAGGTTTATATTAATCCTTCCTTCAGTACTTAAAAAGGGTTTTATCTCTTCATAGAGAAACACACCCAGACCTTCTACCAGCAGGGGAAGTTCATCAAGATCTTTAATCACCTGGCCCTCTTCACGCAATTTTGCCAGGCCTTCAGCCAAAACACTATTCTGAACATAAGTTAAATCTAAAAATTTTAGGATTTTATTTATCCTGCGGGGAGAGTCCTGGTTGATATTATAATTACCATATGTAGTCGTGTAATCCCTCAGGACCTGATAATCTTCAACATCAAGGAGTTCCTTCAAAAATAACAAATCTGCCATTAACCCTTCTTCCAGATACTCGTAAATTTTTGCAAGATCTCCTTCCCAATCATCAATCCTCTCTATTATCTCCGGATCATCATAATTGAGATTAATCCTGCTGCCTATATCCTTAATACTGACAGTATATTTAAAACCATCAATTTCACCTTTAACTCCCTTAACCCAGGGATCACTCCCCGCATCATATAAAGTTTCATCATTGAGGAGAAAATTCAGCCCTATATTATAGGCCGAAAGGGCTGTTTCTTTAATCTCCTGCTGCCGGGCATAATTCTCTACCAGAAAATTTTCCAGGAAAAAATCATCCAGGAGATATGAAAAGATAAGAGTCAGGATAACAATTGACCAGAGGACTATTATCAATGTATATCCTTCCTCATTTTTGAGCTTAAACATCCTGAATCTCCTATCTGTAATTTGTTTTCAATTTATTTTTCATTTATTTACTATTTATTTACTATATTTAATTCTATATCTTCAGGAATTTTCCTGCAAAAATATATATTATTTAATTAATTTTTCCTATTCTGTGTTTATTTTCAGCATTATCATTCTCCCACCAGGTTTCTCCTGAGCAGGATATAATCCAGAGAATCGACAAACCCATCCTGATTTATATCAGCAGCCAATTTTCCTTTTTCCGAATCAAATTCACGGATAATACCCAGTACATATCTTCTCAGGAGCACATAGTCCAGGGAATCGACCCGGCCATCATCATTGATATCTCCCGGCGTGAAATCACCACTGGTACCGATCGTCACCCTGACTACATTGGAAGAAGGGCTAACCCCATATCTGTTATAGGCCTGGACTTCAAAATAGTAGGTATTATTATCAACAAGGTTTTCCATCATGTAACTGTTGTTATCCCCTACATCGATTATTTCTGTTCCGGGGACTCCCTTTTCTGCCCTCCAGAGAATACGGTACCCCTCAGCATCTTCTACCCTATTCCACTCCAGCCGGACCATCCGGGCGTCCTCATATACAGTAGCACTTAATTCCGGTGCCGCCGGAGCCTTGCCTGCTGCAGGCGGTTCTTCGCCATAAACTAAAATGCCATCAATATATACCGGTATACGGGGAGTCATATTGTTGGTTTCACCGATACCCTGCCTGCTATAATCGTTGGCAGGATCCCAATTGGATTTCCAGTTGGCATCCTGGGCAGCCATCAGGGCCAGCTGTACTTCCCGGTCACCATATACCTGATAACCTGTCCAGAAGATTTCGATATAATAAGTATTATCAGCCCAGTGAACCGGGCCCCTTGTCTGGACAGGCCCATCGTATCTGGCAGCATTCTCATCATAATAGATGGCATAACTGACATCAGCGATGGACTGGCCTGCAGCTACTAATTCTGATATATCAAAGAAATACCTGATACTCAATCCATCCTCGGTCCGCGGTGGATGGACAGCATCATTGGTCAGGGTTATGGTAACCTGGGTCCTTTCATTATTTTCCTGTTCCAGGCGGGCCTGGCTGTAAAATTCCAGCACGTCTCCCTCAGAGGGCGGGAAATCCTCCAGCGGCTCATGCCCCTCACCATAAAGGAGATAATGTCCGGCCAGGGCTCCGACAAAGGCTGCATTAAAATCAATGGCCACCTCGTTATAGACATAATCTGTAGTCAGGTCAACATGGTAATCACTTTCATCAGGCCCTCCCACCAGGGCTCCCCAGAGTATGTGGCGGTGTTCAACCGGGTCTTCCATGCTGTTGGTCTTTGAGCCATGGGCTGCCCTGTGGTGGGGATGTTGGGCATATTTTTCTCCATAACCAACTATATAAGAATAGCCCATGGGGTTATTGCCCATCAGGTATTCCATCTGCCCCCTGGCCCAATCGGTCAGGTCTGTCCTTTCCGGATTATATTTCTGATAGACCAGGCATAATAATTGGGCAGCAGTATTATAACGGGCTGAGCCCCAGGTATTTATACAGGCATATCCGGCCGGAGAAGACTGCAGATAATTGGTATCATTCGGGTCCTCATGGGGGACCTGTCCGCCGGTCCAGTATTCCAGGTTCCAGCGGGCCAGATAATCCAGGAGTTCATTTTCAGGGAACAATGTAGCCAGTTTAGTAAAGACACCGCCCCAGACTGTATCCCAGCAATGGGTCCAGATATTCTGCCAGGTATTCTCCGTTGTTTCAATGATATCAGAGAGATAGCCTACATATCTGCCATCCTCTTCTGCCATGATATGATCGATATATTCCATATTCCCAGTTGCTACATATAACCAGACAGCAGCCCAGGATAGTTCATCATAATAACCGCTAGATGGATAAAAACCATCTCCCCTGCCCAGTCCCCGGTATTTCCGGGCAAATTCATACAGGGCAATGGCTTTTTCCAGGCATTCTTCAGCATAGGCTTGATCAATGTCTTTATAGTTCAGATACATCAGGGTCAAAGCCGCTGAAGCCCCGGCACACTGGTCGCTGGCCGGATCATCAGCATAGGCAAAATCTACAGGCCTCACATTGAAGTCTGTCAATGACTGCAATTCCGGCGGGCCCCAGTAGCTATGATCAACTGTCCCCTCTCCTACCATGTAAGCAAAAGCGATGACCTCCCCATTTTCATCAAGAAAGGTACACTTTAGAAAATAATCACTGAATGCCTTCAGGATCTCCAGCATGTGCTCTTCCTGGCCGGTTTTCCGGAAGGCCTCTTTAAATTCGTAATATCCCCAACCCAGGGTTGAAGCTGAGTAGGACTGGGGCAGGCCAAACTTTACATGATCACCGGCATCATGGAAACCACCGCTGAAATCAATATAACCGTCTCCATCAGGATCAAAGATATCCCGATAGGTAAGAATCAGTGAGAGAGGTATACTTAAATCCTCATAGCTCCTCTTCATGTCTTCCAGGTGGCAGTCTCCCCTCCATTCCAGCCTGCCGCCGGTAATACCAGGCCCGCATTTATTGGCATCATAAAAATAGAGTGATAATTGTAATGCTCTGGCAAAATTAATTTCCACTTCAGATGCAGTAACTATCTGTGCCGTAGGAAAGAGAAAAAGGAGAAAGAGCAGGCAGATAAATAATCTTTTCCTGAGATTTAACATTTTTATACCCCCCTTATTTTTTTAATTCCTGCCTGAAACTCAGTCTATAATTCTGCAGCCCCCTGTTCTGCCAATTAATCTCACTTTAAGTCCTCTATCAGCCCTAATAAATATCTCCTTAAGATGATGTAATCCAGGGAATTGATAGAACCATCCTTATTCAGATCAGCGGCCAGTTCATCATTCTCTACAGGGAAATCATTGATTAGCCCGATTAAATAGCGGCGGAACAGTATATAATCAGAAGAATCAATCAGCCGATCCCCATTCAGGTCCCCGGGCAACACCGGTTCCACTATTTCACCATCTATATTGATTACGATTTCCACCGGGCCTTCCCCGGGCTCTATATCTACATTTCTGACAACTGCCTGCTGGCCCGGGACAGAGACACTTATCTCATAATTGCCATGGAATGCCCTTAATTCAAAAATGCCATCTCTTCCTGTCTCACCTGAAACATTGGTCCGCCATTCTTTCATTAATTCCTGATACCGCTTACCTGCTTCATTTACTGTCCAGTCATAATCTACAATGGCAGCATCACTGCCCCGCCAGTGGTTCCCTGCCCAGAACCCCCACATCATGATACCTTCCACTGCAGGATGGCTGAATGCGACACGGTAAAGTGTTTCCAGGTCATCAGCCCTCTGCCGGACATCGGATTTGGTGGAATCATATTCGGAAACCCAGATAGGGAGATTAAACTGGGCCAACCTGTCCAACCGGCTCTTCAGGACAACCGGATCCACGATGGTTGAGCTATCATAATGGCCCTGTACCCCTATGCCGTCAATCGGTGCCCCCTGCTCCAGTAGATCCCGTATTTGCCTTATATAGGCATCGGTTTCAGAATAACTGATCACATTGTAATCATTTACGAATAATTTGACATCTGGATCCAGTTCTCTGGTCCTCTTATACATATAGACCCGTATTTCTTCTCCCAGATTCCGGGCAAAGAAATCCCCATGCAGCATCTCATTATTGACATCCCAATGGAGGAACTTTCCATCCCAGTGGCGGACTGCACTCTCCAGCCTGTTATCCACAGCCCTTCTCAACTCTTCAGTATTCAGGCTTCTTACCCACCCCGGTACATGTTCGTCAACAGCCCAGAAAATACAGTGTCCCCTTACCTTGATGCCGTTTTCCTCACAGAATTGATAGAGTCTGTCTGCATCACTGTAATCAACATTACCCGGACTGGGTTCATTTGCATACCATTTGGCCTCATTTTCAAAAACTGCCCACTCAAAGTTTTCTTTAAAGAATTCTGTATAATTGGGAATATGCATCGCATTAATGGCAATCGCCGAACCGAAACCAAAATGATGCCTGAGCTGCCTCACATCAATCCCGGCATAGGGCACTGGATTATTATTCCTGTCCACCACCCTGATCTGTACATCCCTCTTCCGGATCCTCTCTATTCTTTCATTTGCTTCTTCCTTCCAGTTTTCCAGGCTGCCCACTTCAATCACCGAGACATCATCAACATAGAAACTGATACCGGCAGGTGGGCCTTCAACATATAGTTGCAATTCGCTTAAAGAACTCCCCTCTACTTTATATACACCGGATATTTCCACCCACTCCCCGGGACGGACGGTACTTGAGGTAATCCTGTCAAAGTTCGTTTCTCCATTATCGGTCCGTCTCACCGTCATAATGATGTCGGCGGGTTGAGACCCCTCCAGTTTCACCCAGGCTGTTATGTTGTAATATTTTCCGGTTTGAAGCCTATCCACCAATTCCTGGGCCACCCCGTTCCAGTCTTCAGTCCTGTTACTGATATAGGCACAATAATTACCGCTACGGGGTGCATACTGGACAACAGTAACTGAGCAGTCCCCATAGTTGAACCAGTCTCCCAGGCTACCTGTTTCAAAACCTGGGTTTGTCAGGAGATTTTCAGCAGCAGGCACCAATACAGACGACAGGAAAAACATAAAGATTAAAATAAATAAAGATATACATTTCCGCACTTTTCTTCCCTCCCTTAATTTTTTATTTTTATTAAACATAGGCCGTATCAGTAAATTAAACATTTTATCAGTGGTTACCCAGGATAATCCTTCTCAGGAGCACATAATCCAGCGAATTCACAGAACCATCCCCATTTAAATCTGCACTACCCTCAACTATCTCTACTGCAAAATCCAGTAATAATCTCCTCAGCAGGATATAATCCAGGGAGTTGATCAGTTCATCACCATTCAGATCGCCTTTCCGCACCGGCGGTTCTACTATGCCCCCATAGTATTCCGTAATGGTTATCCCGTTTTTACCGAGGGGTATTTTATGGTCCAGGCCCACGAATCTCCCCTGTTCATCCTGCCAGAGAGCCTTTTTTAACAGGGCATATTTTTCCTCATCCCAGGTTGTCCAGTCGTTTCCCAATAATCCACCCGTATCCCCTGAATTGGGGTTTATACACCAGAAGGTATGATGTATCCGGTTTTCTACTATATAATCCCTGAGAATCTCCATCCATTTTTGATTTTTTCCTCCATCCATATGGCCGCCCCATTCACCGATTAAGAGTGGGGCAATCCCCTCTTCATAGATATAAGCCCAGGTGTCATACCAGTAATCTTCCAGTAAAGTCTCCCTGGTAAAATCTTTATCAAACCAGGGCTGGTTATAGACTGAGGGGCCGTAGTCATGTGGCGAATAAACAATCTGGCTGTTCAGGGAGCCGAGGTCAATGGGGTAATCCCTGACCCCTCTTAAGTTTCCACCCCACCAGGCATTGAAATATATACCGGATTGACCCCAGACATCCGGGTCTTCATATGTGTAACCGGCAGCAGTGTTCGGGTATTGCTGGACACCTTCAATTACTATTAAGAGATTGGGGTTAACAGCCAGGATTGCCTTTGCACACTCCTCAGCAGCATGTTTCCAGTTGTTAGGGGCTTTACTGTTATCCCAGATGGCCATATCCGGGGGAATAGGGCCGCTGAAACCCCGCTCACCATGTGGTTCATTCTTCAGGTCAATGGCCAGTATTGTGTCATCATTTTTATATTTATCTGCCAGCCAGACCAGGGTATCTATCCACATTTCTGTCGTAATCACCCCTGCTGTGGCGGTCTCCACTCCATACCAGAGGGGATACATGTGCCCGGAATTATTGGCATCCGGACTATGGACATCAATCATTACCTTTATCCCCAGCTCTTTGCAGTAACCGATTATTATTTCAAAAATCTCCATACTGTTTTTGGATCCATCAGTTTCCGGATCATAGAAATCAGGGTTAACGGGTTTTTCATATTCACTTCCTGGCACAGCAGTTACACTAGAAACTGGATTGGGATTGCCGATCATCCAGCTGTATAATAATTCCGTGGAAATGGGAATCCTGAGTAACCCTATACCCCTATCGGCTATATCTGTTAATATGGTCTTGATATCATACCAGGCACCGTGGAATACATTCTCACTACAGTTAAAACCAAACCAGTTGGCCCCGGTCAGCCAGACCTCATTCCCATATTTATCGTAGATCTTATTGCCCCTGGCATGGAGCCAGTCGTCATTATTATCTGCCAGAAGCAAAAAGGAAAAAGAAACCAGCGTTATAGTTATCATAAGCAGAACGAAAAAGTGCTTTTTCATTTTTAACCCCCCCTTTATCTGCAAAACAGTTTTAATTTGCATTCAACAGGGTCCTCCTTAGCAGTACATAGTCAAGTGAATTTATTATCTTATCCCCATTCAGGTCTGCTGCTTTCTGAACTATATTAAGGCCAGTATTCAGTAAATATCTCCTCATCAAGACATAATCTAAAGAATTGGTGATTTTATCCCCGTTCAGGTCACCAATTATTACATCATCCTGCCCCGGCTCTGTATCATCCAGAATACCGGCCAACACGCCAACCAGGCCGGCATTATAATCAATGGCCACTTCCGTATATTGATACTGGTTGACATCATCTATAAAATTGTCATTCCTATCCGGCCCTCCGACCAGGGCTCCCAGCAGTAAATGCTTTGCCTCCTTCTGGTTATCCCCATTGGCATAGGTATAGCCATTGGCTGCCCTGTGGTGCGGATGCAAAGACCAGCGGTTGCCAAAACCGATAACATAGGACATATTGGCCGGATTATCACCGAGGACATAATCCAGCTGGGATTTAGCAAATTCCCGTAAAGATTCATTACCGGTCTCCCTGTAATAAACAAGCGCCAGCATGGATTCGCCCATGGCATATCTGAGTACCCCCCAGTTATCCAGATATTTCAGCCCGCCAGGGGTAGTCTCCAGGGAATTCATCCAGTAATCCAGGTTATATTCCAGGGCGTTTTTATACTGGTCTTTACCTGTAATTTGATACAGCTTGAAGATTTCCGGCAGATACATATCATCCCAACACATTGTCCATCTATGCTGCAGGGGATTATCCCCGTTCCTATTCCTCTCCAGGACAAAACGCTCTGCATCCTCCAGATATTGCTCATCACCATCAACTATATATAGCCAGGCTGCTGCCCAGGCCAGGTCATCATAATAGCTTGAAGAAATATAATAGGCACTGACCTCACAGTAACCCGGATTGTTCCTACCCATCTGATATAATTCCCTGGCTGCCTGCAGGCAGTGGGCGGAATACCCAGGATCAATATCCCTATAATTCAAATACATGAGGGTTAAAGCGGCAGAAGTCATGCCCAGGACATCAGAGGCCGGGTTGGAAGTATCGGCCACATACATTGTCGGCCTATATCCTGTCTGTTCTTCTGGAGGACCCCAATAGGCATGGTCTTCTCCCCCATCACCAACCTGGTAATAAAATGTCTCCGGGTCCGGGTGACACTTAAGTAAGTAATCGCTAAAATATTTCAGGGTACTGAGCAGTTTCTGATAGGTACCCGTCTCCTGAAAAACTTCTTTATACTTATACATTGACCAGCTCAGGACACTGGCCGCATAAGCCTGGGGTAAACCAAATTTCACATGGTCACCGGCATCATGAAAACCACCGGTCAAATCAAGGCCCACATCTGCTCCGTCATTCAGGTGACAGGAGTCCCGCCAGTCAAATACATTGTCAACACCTGCATCTGGCCCGCATTTATTTGCATCATAGAAGAGGATTGCATATCTTAAAGCTGTTGCATAATCAAAATTCCCTGCAAAAAGAGGGACTGTAATCAGGGCCAGTAGTAAAAGAAGGGAAATAAAAGATTTTTTCCTCATATTAACTAACCTCCTCTCTATTTTATCTGTGAAAATACTACAGGTTTTTGCAGTGTTCCTAATCCCATAGGGGTCATTGACCAGGATTTCTCCCGGCTAATAAGGCTATTTTATAAAAGAATTGAATTCTCCAGGGCCAGCATATGAACGGCCCTGGAGAATCTAAATCCTTTTTTCAACTTACTGGATTAAGTCCCTTAGCAACATGTAATCCAGTGAATTGACTCTACCGTCATTATTCAAATCTGCTGCCTTAAGGCCATTGGCAGATGGGAAATCATTGATTATTCCCAGTAAATATCTGCGGACCAGGATATAATCCAGTGAATTAACACTCCCATCACCATTAACGTCACCAGGAATAATAGATGGGCCAGAACCATCATCATTTCCATTATCCACCAGGAAGGCGGCAACCCAGGCCAATGGTGCATTCCAGTTTATCGTACATTCATTTGTTGACCAGGATTCGATATGGTCCATGTAACATTTCTGTGGCGGCATTTCTCCTGGTTTCCAGCCTGAACCCTTCACCCATGGATCCTGTAAACCGGAGTTTGGCCCACCGCAAATTATACCTGGAGGAGCCTTCGGGAATGAAGGATCGATCTGATGCGAGAAGAAACGGTGATGCGGGTTTTCAATGGGATAGTCCCCATAACCGGTAACATAGGACCGTTCATTGGGATTCCTACCCATCAAATAATCCATAGCCTCCGTTACACCATCCAGATACCTGGTATCTTTTGTATAATCATAGGCATAGGCCAGGACAATACAGGAATTGGTCACAAAGGAGTTTGAACCCCAGGGGTAACCCTTCACATTTAAACCACCTATGGTAATTGTACATGGTGCAATGGTAATACCATAACCCTGGCTATCCTGTACGGACAGGGTAAAATCAGCCGCAGAGATTATATTTGACCTTGCTTTTGCAATTTCTGAATCCGGTAAATCATTGGGAACAAGAGCCAGTGTTAAAGTTCCCAGTGCTGCTGTATTACCCCAATTAAATTGTCCTATAGTATCATTTTCTTCACCATGGGTTAAATAGTTCGGTACTTCCAGATAATGGGGTGAACTCTGGAGATAATTCCTATATTTAGCATCACCGGTAGCTACAAATAGTTCACAGGCAGCCCAGTAGAATTCATCCAGTACATAATCATCACCATAAGGTCCTCCCCCGACAGAATCATCAAAGGGAGCATAAATTATGGGGTTCTCATTAGCAGCCTGCCAGGCCCTTTCAGCTGCTGCCAGACATTTGTTAGCAAAGGCCGGATCATAATCCTTCCAGAGCCGGTATGCCTGTGCAGCTGTAGCAGCCAGATTTAATGTTGCTGCAGTTGTAGGCGGCTTAAGGATACGTTTAATTTCACCTTTTTCTACCAGTTCAGTGGCCATGGCAGGAGTTGTCGCCAGTCCTGTCCATTTATGATCATGGCCCTTATGAAAGACCATTCCGGCTCTATCATAACCTTCAGGGACCTGCATCTTTAACATAACTTCCATATGATAACGTGCTTCATCCAGTATATCAGGTATACCATTACCACTTTCAGGAATATTCATGCTATTGTCACCAAATGCAGATACAGGATCATCAGTATATAATCTACGTTCAAATAAATTCTGCAATGTCCAGACTGTAATACCACCATTTACTACATATTTACCATGGTCTCCGGCATCATACCAGCCACCTGTCAGATCCAGGGAAAAACTCTCGGTATATCTCCAATCCCCCTCATCTTCAGTACTGGTCTGCATAATATCTCTGGGGTGGCCAGCCTCACGGGCCAGATCTGGTCTCTGGACATAACGTGCTTCTATTGGTATGCCGCTCCGGGAATGATAGAAATATTTCAAAGTGTCGTAAACCATGTCATTATAGATATCATCGGCAATATCAAAGGGGTAACTTTCTACTACTGGCTCTCCCCCTTCATATACAGGCTCGCTATCGGCGAAAAGCATATAATCTCGGCCTGGTGTGGTAAAATGAGAGAAGTCTATAATATGGACATGTTCCCCGGAATCCTCATCATAACCAAACACCTTTGTCATACCGCTATCAACTGTCCTGCCACTGCTATCTACCAGCCACCATTGTACAGGCACCTTTGACTCGGTATGCAATGTGGCCAGTTTCTGGCGGTTTGGGTAATAGCCTAATTGATTAACCCGTATCTCCCGGTAATCCGGCCTTGTTTCAGGAGGATGCCCCGGGAATTGGGGATCATAGAGGCTCAGGTCATCAAACCAGAATACAGTTCCTACCGGTGCCTCGGCAAGGTGGAAAGTAAATTCCAGGACCTCAGCAGTTCTGGTAGCTGTAAAGGTGTCTGTGATGGTAACAGGCTGATTGGCTCTGAGTTGGATAAAATCCCATCTCTGGTTATAGTTCCAGTCTTCAAAATATGGGTCATTCTGATCTCCAATTTTGGCGTAAATCCGGCAGTCCTTACTGGCACATACTGTAAAAGATAAAGTATAGGTATGGCCACTCTCTACCCATAATTCCCTGTGACGGAACTGTATATCCCACCTCTCCCCTCCATAGGGATTTTTTTCAACTATGGTAACATAATACCGGCCATCTTTTACCTCAAATTCTGCTTTTGCCGGAGCTGTTTCACAGATATGCCAGGGCAGCCCCGAACCCTCTTCAAAATTTGTTTCTTTGAGCAATTGTCCTGGAGGATACTCTTTCAGGATTACTTCTGCCACAGCTATATTTCCTGAAAAGAATAGGACAGCCAGTAAGGCAAATACAAGCAAAGGTAAAAATGCTCGACTTTTCATTCTCTCGCCTCCTTTATTATTTTTTTAAATTTTTAAATAAAATCTAAAACGCCTTTTAAAGACCACCTCCTTCATTGTAATTACCTTATAATTTATTTCTTTCACTAAGTGCCTCACATTAAATCCAGCAAATACCGCCTCAATAAAATGTAATCCAGAGAATCGATCTTTCCATCCCCGTTAAAATCGGCTGCCTCAATTCCCGGAACAGGAAACTCATCTATAATATCCAGCACATATCTTCTCATTAAGATATAGTCCAGGGAATTGACCTGTCCATCACCATTCAGATCTCCTGTTATTACCGGTTCAACCCCATCCGGCTCTAACCCATATATTCTCTTTCCTGCCCGGTAAACGGGAATATATTTGCTTCTGTCAATCTCTGCTGTCAATCCTTTCCCCGAGGGATCATTACTGGATTCCAGGGCAGAAGAATTGTAGGAAGCAAAAACCAGCTGTAATTC
>JANWJZ010000064.1 GCA_025451675.1 Halanaerobiales bacterium
ATATTATAGAGCCCGGAAACCTGCCGCCGGGAAGAGCCGATTATCTCTCCGGAAATAAAACCCTTGCCTCCCATCAGATCAGCAGTAGGGGCCTGAACCAATTTGTCCATGGCCAGCAGGTTTACATTGATAAGTAATAAAAACAATAGGCTTAAAATTAAAGTTTTTCTTTTCATTTTCTCACCTCATCCTCCAATCTCTCTATTTTCTCCTCCAGCTCCTTTATTTTTTTCAGAAGCTCAGGCAGCTTCCGCATTGCCGCCTGTTCTCTGAGAGCTGCCTTATGATCGTGGGCCGGTTTGCCGGAATAAAAGACGCCTGCAGGGACACTTTTGGTAACAGTACTATCACTGGCTATCACTGCCTGATCTCCAATCTTGATATGCCCCACTACTCCTGTCTGGCCGGCTAAAATGACCCTTTTACCCAGTTCAGTACTACCGGCAATACCTACCTGGGCTATTATCAGGCATTCAGGGCCAACCTTTACATTATGGGCTATCTGGACCAGATTATCTATCTTGGTCCCTGCCCCTATAACCGTCGGGCCGCTGGCACCCCTGTCGATGGTGACATTGGCACCAATCTCTACATCATCCTCTATGATTACATTACCCAGCTGAGGTATTTTATGGTGGCCGTCTGCTGCACTGACATAGCCATAACCATCTGAACCGATAACTGTACCGGCATGAATGATTACATTGGAACCAATAATAGTATTATATTCAATTACCACATTGGGATGAATAATTGTATTACCGCCTATTTTACTGCCCCTACCTACAAAAGCCCCGGGTGCCAGGATAACATTATCTCCTATTTCCACATTATCCTCCACAACAACATGGGGATGGATGGAAACATTCTTTCCTATCCTGGCCTTTGCTGATATAACAGCTGTAGGGTCTATACCAGGCTTATAAAAGACAGCCGGGGCAAAAAGGGAAGCAATCCGGGCATAAGCCAGTCTCGGATTTTTAACAGCTATAATGGTTTTCCTGCTCATGCCAATATCTTCCGGTACTATGATAGCAGCTGCCCGGGAATTCTCAGCCTCAGCCAGATAGCGGGCATCTTCAGCAAAGGTAAGCTGATCCTCCCTGCTCTCTGCTACCCCGGCGACACCTCTTATTTCTAAAGCAGGGTCACCGATTACCCTGCCCCCAACTAATTCAGCCAGTTCCCCCACAGTATAAAAGGAGCGTGTATTAGCCATTATCAGATTCTCCTTTTTCCACAAATCTCTCATCAAGTTTATTGATAACCTTCTCAGTTATATCTTCACCGCCAAAATAAACGCTTTCTTTATAAAGGACAATACTGATTCCTTCCTCTTCCGCTACTTCCCTGATGGCCTCATATAATTCTTCATTTAAACTGCTTTCCAGTCTCTGTTTATTATCCAGATATTCCTGGGAAATCTGGTCCAGTTCTTCCTTCCCTTCCTCAGGAGAAAGCCCTGCTTCCTTCTCAAGATACTCCTCTTCCAATCTCTGTCCTATATCCACCAACTCTGCCTCCAATTGTCTAGCCCTTTTGCTATTCTGTAAAAGGGTCTCTATTTCCAGTAAGGCTATTTTCTCTGTCCTGTCAGTACTGCATCCAGCTGCTAACAATATTATTATAACTATCATTAAAATCAGGAAAGAAAACTTTTTCAGCTTCATTTAATACATCACTTCCTTTTCCAATATAGAAAGCTCTGATTCCAGGCTAAAATACTCCCGGGAAATATCCTGAATTAATGCTTCCAGAGTTGCCAATTCCTGCCTGCTATAAACCCTGATCTCCTCAACCTTTTTCTCTATCTCCTCTTCCATCCTCTTCTGTTGCTCCTCCAGGTAATTCCAGAGTATCTGCTGATTCTTTCTCTTCTCCTCTTCCAGTTCTTTTTTAATATTATTTTCCAGCCATCTTTTATATTCATCCAGTTCCCGGTTATATTCTTCTTCCAGGTCCATTATTCTATTCTCCATTTCCTCTAGAAGAGCAGCCTCTATCTCCTGGATGGATAACATGTATTGGGTTTCCAGTTCTCTGAGTTCCTGTAAATATTTCTCCCTCTCTTCAGCAGGCAACTCCAGTAAATTTATTTTAAGATCATAATTCAGTTTTGCCAGATAATAATCCTTTACAATATCCTCCCTCTGTCCTTCTAAATCTGCCAGGAGGATTTCTTCCAGATTCTCGATCTGTTTCTGTAATTTTTCTTCATATAATTCTTTCTTCACCGCCAACTGTTCCACAAATTCCTGTTCCTTTGTTTTCACAAATTCCTGGTATTTCTGCTCAAGTTCCTCCTGAAAATCATTCAGTTCTTCCTGATATTCTGCCCTGATTTTCTCTGCCTCAATCAGTATATAATCCTCAATTTCCTGTCTTCTTTTGGCCAGTAGTTCCCTTTTTTCCTTCAACAGCCTTTCCTGGTATTCCAGTTCCAACTTTTTCTGTTCCAGGTATTGACGGAGGGATGCATTTTTTTCCCTGATTAAGCTATTTTCCTCAATATTTCCCATATCTATAGCGGGGGTATCCGGTATTATTACACTCTGTGAATTTATATATAAATAACCCAAAGTCCCGGAAAAAGCGATTAGTAAAACCGTTAGCAGAAACCTGGGAAAAACTTTCACTCCAGACACCCCTCTCTTAATCTATCTTCTGCAGCTATAGCATATCCTATTGCTCATTATTTTCCTGTTCAGCAGGCACTTCTACAATATCTGCCTGTTCCCTGGCAGTATTTTCTTCATCTTCAAGAGCAGCTTCTTTATATTTCCCTTCGATATAATTAATCACTTCTTCAGTTAAATCAATTCCGCCATAAATGACATTATTTTTATCCAGCACCATTTTTAACTCTTTTTCCTGGGCAAACTCTGCAATCTCTTTTCTAATAATTTCGATGATATTCTGGACCAATTCTCTTTCCCGCTGGGTAAGCCTGCTCTGATATTGCTCCAGTAATTCCTGTTGTTCGTTTTTTGGCAGGCCTGTGGCCTTTTCCTCTAACTCTGCCTGCATCGACCCGGCCAGTTGCTTTAATTCAATTTCTGCTTTCGCCTTTTCTGGATGATAATTAAAAATCACCCAGAGATCAACATAAGCAATCCGACCAGCCATATCTGATTCGGCAGCAATTCGTTCTGTCGGGTTGAAAAGAAAGAATAGACCAGTAGTAAATGCCAGTATTAGCACCAATAATATTGATTTTGATTTAGAAGCAAATACCTTCATATTCTCCCCCTTAAATTTACTGTAGATAATTTTCTAGAAAGTATGGCCAATGCTGAAATGAGGCTGGCCTTTACCATCTTCATTAAAGCCATAATCCAGTCTCAGCTGCCCGATAGGAGTATTCATCCTGAGACCAGCACCAATGGAATATTTAAGATCTCCCAGGCTAATACTTTCTCCTTTCTCCCAGACATTTCCGGCATCGGCAAAAACTACTGCCGTGAAATTATCTGCAATGGGCAGGCGGTATTCCAGGTTCATAAGCAGGAGGGAATCACCGGAAAATTCCATGCTTTTATATCCCCGAAGACTTTCAGAACCTCCTAGATGATACTGTCTCTTTTCTAAATTCCCCTCTCCTACACCTGCCTTTAACCTGACGCCCCAGGCATGATTGTCCTTGAAACCCGGATAAAACCTGCGCATATCCAGATTATATTTGACAAAATTCTCAGTACCCCCCAGGAAGTCACCGGCATATTCTATGGAAAATATATCTATAGCCCCGCCGGTCGGATTAAAGGGGTGATTAGTAGTATCCCTGTCAACCTGCAGAGTTATACTACGGAGTACACTCTCGTAATCGGGAACTGAACCATCGGCATCATCATACTCTTTATAATTCTCAACACTATACTTAATCATGCCATCCCATTCATTAATCAGGTTATGGCCTAAAAGGATATTACCACCCCGGCGGTGTACTTTATCTACATTTATACCTTTTGAAGTCCGGTCATAAATACCGATACCAAAGGAAGTCCTGGTACCCAGTAACCATGGCTCATAAAAGTTCAGGGAATAATTGGTGATTCCTCCAAACTGCCACTGGAAACCCAGGGTCTGGCCATTACCCAGCAGGTTTCTTTCCTGAATGTCGACAAAACCTAACCAGCCGTCTTTGGTACTGTAAGTGACCCCAGCGCCCAGCAGGCCGGTCTTGGCTTCCACCACCTCAATAATGACATTGGCAGTATTATCCCAGATACTGACCCGTTCCAGCTGGGGATTAAACTCTGAAAAGAGATTCAGCTTGACCAGGTTCTGGAAGGAATTCTGCAGGACATTCATATTTAAAACGTCTCCTGGAGCAAATTCCAGTTCCCTTAGTATAACAAAATCCTTGGTTTTTTCATTCCCTTTAATGATAATATCATTAATATAACCTTCATTAATTTTAATCTTAAGTATACCGTCTTCAGAGAGATTTAGATCAGTAAACATAGCCAGTATATAACCGGCTTCCTGATATACCCTCTCTATCTCCCTCCTGCCTTCCAGGATTTTGTTATGATTCAATAACTCACCTTTTTCAATACCCAATAAAGATAGAATCTCTTCTTCTGAATAGGACTGAACCCCTTCTATTATTATATCTTTTATGACAGGATATTCAACCACTTCAAAAATAGCTTTTAAACCGCCCAGGTAAACCTCAAAAGAAACACTGACATCCTGGAAATAACCCAGATCATAGATTCTCTGTAAATCTGCCTTTAAAATTTCTTCATCCAGCGGGCTGCCTATCTCTGTCTCGATAACTGCCAGGATATCTTCAGAACTGACTCTCTGGTTCCCCTCCAACTCCAGGGCAGTAATAATTTGGAATCCTTCAGCTGCCAGCACTGAAGCACTGATTAACATAAAAATGACAAAACTGACTAAGAAAAACCTCCTTATTTTTTCCAATCTCTAACGCCTCCCATATTATTTTCTTCCTCTAAATTAATGTTAATCAATCCTGTTTCTCTTTCTCTCCAATCAATATATGTTTCACCTCTTAGCCAATTACCATAAATCAGCTTTAATTCTATCCCTTCATTCCTGGCCCGGTCTTCACCCAGATAGCTTGAAAATCCCAGAACAAAAACCAGTATTATAGCCAGTAGAAGAGGAAGCAATCTTTTTCTGGACCAGAAATTAAGCTGTACTGACTGCCTTCTGGAAAGATAACTATCCTCCCAGGCCTTACGTACCTCAGCTTCCGCCAGGGACAGATAAAGCTCACCCTCCATAATACTGCCAGTCTTTATCCTCTCTTCCGCCCTTGCCAGCCAGTCCCGGGCAAAGGCAATATGTTTGAGAACCTTATTCACACTAAATTTTTCACCTCTTCCCTTTCCCCAATGTCCTGGCTCACTTCTCCCACAACTAATATCTACAGAAAAATTGAAAATTTGACCTCCCAAAAATCTGTTTTATCAGTAATATTCGGCCTCTAGTCCTGATTATAACCTGAACAGACCCCTTTTTTACTATTTTTCTCCTTCTATCTTCATTCTGTAATAATCTAGCCCCATTCTTTAATAAAATTGGAGAGTTTGCCCCGCATACGCCTGATAGCTTTTTTCTGTAATCTATATAAATAAGATAGGCTGATACCCAACTCTCCGGCCACCAGGCTGGCATTTTTATCTGCCAGATATATTCCCTCAATGATAGCCCTTTCTTTACCAGGTAATTCTTCCAACACAGCCTTGACTTTGTTAACCAAATAGCGTAGTTCGATCTCCCTTTCCAGGTATTCATGGGAGAGCTGCCTGATCTCCGGCAGGGGCCTGTTTCCCTTCCGCAAATAATCCAGAATCCTGCCCCGGATATGCTTGCTGGCAAAACTGGCAAACCTGGTACCCCGTTCTGCCTCAAAGGAATCTACCGCCTGAATCAGGCCAATATTACCCTCCTGGATCAGATCCATTAAAATTTCTTCTTTACTGTTAAAATGCTTGACCACTTTAAAGACCAGGGGCTGATAGGCTTTAATCAACTCCTGCCGGGCTTCCAGTGATTCTTCCTTCTTATATCTTGCCCATAACTCCTGCTCCTCTTCAGGAGTAAGGAGATTCCATTTCCTGATCTCTTTATAATATAAATCCATGCCCATTACCTTTCTAATCTAGAACTGATATTTTGTCTCAATACTGAGGGAATAACTATCCTCACCCTGCCAGCTGCCTTCCAGTATTACATTCTTATCGAGGAAGTATTGTAATTTTAACTCCCGGCCATAATCATCAAAGAGAAGCGAATCTTCATCACCGATTATACTTACATATTCCAGATAGAGGCGGTCACTGAGATGTTTTCCGAGATAAAGAGAAAGTTGATTACCCCAGAGCCAGTTATAGGTGTCCACCTCAAACCTATCCAGTTCAAAGGCCTTACGCAGTGCCTCCTGTACATCAATAATATAATCCACCTGTATCTGATTATGGAGCCAGCGGAAAAATTCCCTGTAAATTACATCCCCCAGGTTTCCGGAGATAAATTCTCCAATGCCCCCCTTACTGGTCAGCATGGTCAGAATCTCCTCTTCACTTAATGGAGGGGATGAACTAAAGGTAGCAATCATATTATTGGCTTTTCCGTTCAACTGGACATTGATCCTGGCTCCGCCAATATATGTCCAGGCACTAATATTCATATAGGGGACATATCTATCTTTTTCGACAAATGATTGTTCAAATCTGGCCATACCATTTTGCAGGAAAAATTTATTATTATAGAAATCAAAGCTGCCCTGGCTGCTATATAGCTCACCGATGAGAGCCAGATGTCCGCCTGTATTCTGTATCTTTAAATGCCCTTCCTGAATTAAAACATTGATATTGCTATTGACCAGATAGGCCTCTGTACCGGGAGTAAGCAGGAGGTCATATTTCCAATAACCTCCTCCCCCGGAAACAGGCCATTCAAAGGGAAAACGTACTTCCAGATGATGAGCCAGCAATTCTGCTTCTATCAATGGCCCGCTAAAGGGGCCGGTTAAAAGGCCTGTTCCGTCAAAATAACCAACTACAGAACCATGGGCGAAGGGCAAATCCTTACCCCTCAGGCTCAAGGCCAGGTTATCATCTCTAACAAAGGGTTTAATAATACCCTCCATCTCTATCAGGCCAGTACCATAGTTACCTTTTAAGTTTTCCAGACTAATGATTTCCCCCTGGAAATCTACAATACCTTCTAAATTAGAGAAGGTATCCGGAAAATTCAGGTCCAGTGCTCCCTCTTCAAGATATATCCTTCCATTTATCCCTATATCCTGTTCAGCCAGTCCTGCACTGAAGGCCAGGTCGCCAGAAAGCTGTCCGGCCATAACAGGAAATGATGAATCCAGGGCAGAAAGCAACTCCAGGGGAAAGTCCCTCAATTCCATTCTACCACTGGCCTTTTTCTCTTTTTTCAGATCCACCATACCGTTTATTCTCAGGGTTTGCCCTTCGGAAACAGTCACCAGTTGTTGAAAAGAAAGCAGGCCTCCATTCCTGACCTCCAGGCTGCCCTGAATATTATCTATAAACATCCCATCAATAGCTGTATTCCCCAGTCTGGTATCCAGCTGCAACTGGAAAGAATGCAGATCTCCTTTCATTTCTCCTGCCAGGGCCAATTCGCCGCTTATGCTGGCATCAAGATATTTCTGCAAAAGCCTATCAATCTTTATATCCTCTCCCGCGATATAGAGATCCAGAAGCGGATAAAGGTCTCCGGCAAGCCGGATATTACTATCCCCACTTTCTATATTTACCAGTTGCAGGTCCAACCAGGCCGAGAAATCCCCTAAATATCCTGTCAAATATCCGTTACCATTAAGGTAATAATCGCTAAAGAAAAGTTCTTCCAACTCAGGAGGCAGGTCCAGAAAGAATAGATCTCCTGTCCGGCCGTTTACTGTATTGGCACTTAAATCCAGATAGGGTTCCAGGAGAAAATCTTTAATCTTTCCCTCAATCCTGTATTCCTGTTCCCCGTTTTTCCAACTGATACCATCCAGGGCAAGGTCTCCGGCATAATAATAGAGATTACCCTGAATAAAACCCAGGGGTTTATCCTGATAAAGCAGGTTCCATACATCCAGGCTGCCGGAAATAGCCGGATCCAGCAAGGAACCACTGACCTGCCCTTCTATATTTATTCTCCCTTCCAGGCCATCCCGGAAGAAGCTTCCATAAAAATCTGTCAGGGATAAATCCTCCAGACGGTAAGCCAGGGCAAGTTCCTTTCCGGAGATCATTCCTCCTGCGGTTAGAAAAGCATCAGCCTTTTTCAGCAGGAATTCCTCTAACTGAAATGCTTTCTCCTTTTTCTTCAGACTAAAGAAAAAATCATCAAATAATATTTCCTGATTATTTATATAAAGGCCTGTATTATCGGATTTTCCAGAAATATAAATCTCCGGCTGCTCCAGGGGGCCGGCAATATTCATTTTTGCAGCCAGGGTACCCTTTAATGGTATCCCCCTCAATTCTCCTCCTGCTATATTTAAGATTGTTTTTAAATCCAGGCTGTCAGAAGAGATACTTGCATTGACAATGGGGGTGCCGGAAAGAAAACCTACAGATGCAGTACCCTGAATAAGATTATCCATATAGTTCAGGGCCAGCTCCTCTATACTCAATTCCCGGGCAAAATAGTTTAATCTGGCAGTAAGGCTATCATAATGTATTCCGTAAAGACTGCCTTCTTCACTGGCCAGAACCAATTCCAGGGTTGGCGAAGCCAGATTTCCCCTCACTATACCATTGAGCTCCAGTTTTCCCTTTAAGCCAGGTTCCGACTCTATTTTCAGCCCGGATTCAGCCGCCAGTGTAGCCAGGTTCAGGGAATCACCATGAAAATGTAGATTTAAAGCAGGGCCAAGCTCGCCGCCAAAAGCCAGTTTACCCCACTGGCCCAATAATTCCCCTTCCCGCAGCAGCAATCTCCGGCCAGTTAAATAAAAGCTGCTCCTCAATTTATTAAAATTAAATTCTGAAAGGGGTAAATGGATTCCTGGTTCCACTATCTCCAGTTCTCCTGAAGCCAGAAGCTGATCGAGGGCCAGGCCATTGCCAATCAGGTTAGCCATAATATTAAGCCTTCCCGACAATTCCATTGCAGACATGGGCGAAAAAGCTTCTACACCTCTTATCCCCATCTCCTGGAAGAGGGCAAGATCAATATAATAGCCTTCCAGGTAAAAACTATAATTATGATTCCGGTTATAAATTCCGTTTATACTTATTTGTCCCGTATCCCCCAAAATAAAATTAAGTTTATCCAGATAAAAATTACCCTGATTATAACGCACTTTTCCAGTCAGATTTTCCAGGCTGATATTGTTAACACCACCTTCAGCCATAGAAAAATCCAGATTCATAGCCAGGTTATCTGAGGCTCCAGTAAGGGAAATATCCAGAGCCACTATCCCATCAACAGCTAAATATTCCGGCAGAAAATCCAGCTTTCCAATCTGAAATTGATTGGACTTCAGATGGGCAAAGATTTCCATGTTGTCAGCCAGAAGATTATCAATGCGGCCACTGATTTTAACCGGATTCCCATTCAGGAAAAACTCTATCCCATCCGTATAGAAGGAAGCCCCTTTAGAGTCAAAGCCAAGGATGCCGGAGATACGCTCCAGGATAAGCCTCTCTTCCTTTCCCTGGTTCAGGAGGGAAAATTCCCCCCGGGTATCCCTGAGCAGAAAAGAGCCATTATAGTTTTCTACTAAACCCCCATTTCCAGAAAGATGCAGTAAAGGCTTAAGCTCTCCACTTACTTTATCTATTGCCAGCTTTAGTGAAGAAAAATCCAGCTCCACAGGATAAGGGATAAACCCGCCCAGGGCAAGGAAATCACTCTCCAGCACAGCCTGCCATTTACCATTCTCCATTGACAGGGTCAAAATAAGATTGTCCACTTTCAGCTTCTCCAGTTGATAATCCTGCCATTGTAATCGCCCTATGTCCAGATTACTATCTACCTTAATCTGGTATGCACCAGTATCAGAACTTTTGGCCAGCAAATTAACCTCTGAAAGGCTCACCTGATTATTACGGTCAGTATAGGTTAAGCTGCCATCATTAATCCGCAACTGACAGGAAGAAGGAAAAGGCAGGCTTTCCGGAAAACCAATAAGGTTAAAATCTGCTGCCTGTTCCTCATTATTAAATATCTCTATATGAGGACTCTCCAGATTAATATAATTCAGAGCTATAGCCAGATTTCCATCAGTCAAAAAACTGAAAAGGTTATAATAAATATTTAACTCGGGAGTGGAGATAGAGAAATTTTTCGCCAGTGAACTTATTTTTACATCCTTTAAAGTAATCTGATTTACCGGCCAGAGAAAATAGCTGCCTACTTCTACCTTAATTTGATAATTTTTCTCCAGATAGGCAAATAATTCATCTTCAATATTATAAAAAAGGCCACGGATATTATAGAAAAAGAATAAAGAAAGAATTAAAAACATAAGTAATATGATTAAGAAAACCTGCCTGTATCTCATCTCCTCACCCCCTTGCCATAAGTTCATAATATTATATTTATGCAGCTAAATCAACCTTGTTAATATGTATTTAATGGAAAAATACCCTGACAGAAACTCCTTCCATCAGGGCATTCCCATTATACATGCTATCTTTTTTCCTGGATTATTAACTGCCAGGAGCTGTATTTTCTGTATCTCATTCAATATTAAAATCAATAACCAGGCTGCCTTCCAGAACAAACTCTGTCTCATGGGTTTCCCTTATCTCCCGGTATGAATTTTCTTCATTACTTACCCGTTCATTTTTACGCCTCTGGCCCTCTTCTTCATCTTCAGTAGCCCCATCCACTATACCATTTTCCCTTCTCTGTTTCTCTTCCCCTTCTTCTCCCACCTCTTCCATCTCCTGTTCCGGAGCAGCATAAGCAGGATATATCTGTAAAATCAATTCGTTGTTCCTCGGTCTTTCCAGGAAATCCTCCAGAATGGATTCTAAATCCTTATAACCCTCTGTAATAGCCTCTTTGGTCTCTTCCAGAGCATAATCATAACCATCCTCTGGAAGGGCCTGGTAGGAAATCCCGGTAAGCCCGCCATCAATAACCAGTGTTGCAAGTCCCGGGTTAATATCTTCTGGCAGTTTAAAGGCAATATTCTTTACAACAGGCTCAGAACGATAGGGAAGTAAAGTAACCTGTATCACCAGGGTATCTCCCGGTTTAATGGTCTCATTCAATATCTTTGCTTCCTGGATGAGGGCAACGTTATCCCGGCCACTGATCTCAATTTCCAGTTTTACATCTATCAATTCTACCTTTTTAAAGGGATTGTAATTGATGATATTAAACAACTGGTAAACTTCATATAGGGCTGTAGCAGCAATATCAGACCTGCTATAAAAGACATTCTCCCTCTCCAGGCCAAGATCTGGCAAGCCTTTCCCGGTGATTTTCAACTTCACATTAGCAGTACCCTTCCCTATCCTGTCCAGAGTTGAATCTATTGCCTGTAATGATACATTGGTAATCAGGGATGTCAAATATTCCTCATCTTTTA
This sequence comes from Halanaerobiales bacterium, assembly GCA_025451675.1. Taxonomy (GTDB): domain Bacteria; phylum Bacillota; class Halanaerobiia; order Halanaerobiales; family DTU029; genus DTU029. The sequence continues at coordinate 11,552 of JANWJZ010000064.1, forward strand.
CCAATTGAACATTAACAATTTTGTCTTTATCCCGATCCTGATCCTTCACCCGGACAGATAAAGGTATAATTCTGGAGAATTTATTCAAGGTTCCGGCCACTCCAGCACTCCGGTCAACAGTGACTGAACCAATCAAACTATCTGTCGGAGAACCCAATTTAAAGGGGCTGGAAATACTGGGGATAATGGCATTGATATAAGCCCGGCTCAATAAGTAATCCACATCCCCTTTATTGGTAAAAGAATGCCCTAAGGCCAGTATTTTACCATTTTCCATATAGGTTAATGTACCAATGGCTGCTATATTTATATCCCCTCTAACCAGCTGAACAGCCACTGCACTTCCTGGTTCCAGCGGTTCTTCAATTACAGCCCTCAGACCGGTACCACCGCCCTGAAGGACCTGGAAACCAAGGTTTTCAAATTTAGCCTTGGTCCTCTGAAAGGCCCTGCCCTGCATACCGCTGATATATAGAGGGGTATTTAAAGCAAAGCCCTGAAACCCTCTGCCAGCAGGCTTATCTTCAGATTCCAGGAGCTCCAGCATATCCTCTATAGGTGTTATCAGGCCATAGCGGTGATCACTCAGGGACCAGCTATAGGCAATGGCTCCGATTAACTTTCCATCAATATAAACAGGACTCCCACTCATTCCAGAGGCAATACCGCCTATCTCCTCTATCTTCTCTCCATAGGCTCTAAATAAGATCAGGCTGCTGTTCAGGTCCTGATCTATCACATCTATAATCTTTACAGGAAATTCTTCTACTTTATAACCCTGGAAAACTGTCCTGGCAATCCCTTCCATGCCTGGCTTTACATCGGCCAGCTTCATTATCTCGATACCATTCACTACTGTGGAAAATATTGCAACCAATACTAGAACATATATGAATAATCTCCTATTTAACATCAAAATACCAAATCCTTTCTAAATTTTAACGTTTAATACCAAGACCTTCATAGGTTATCAGGGAATCACCCAGTTTATCCATTTCTTCCAGTGCATGTCCAGTACCCCTGGCTACACAGGTAAGGGGATCATCGGCCAGAAATACAGGTATATCAGTCTCCTTGCTCAATAATGTTGTCATTCCTGTCAGCAAAGAACCTCCACCGGTCATAATAATGCCTCTATCCATTATGTCTGCAGATAACTCAGGGGGAGTCTGTTCCAGTACACTTCTTACAGCATCAAGAATAGCATTAATGGGTTCTGAAAAAGCCTCAACTGTCTCCCGGGAAGTTATGACCAGATTTTTCGGTAAGCCGGAGATAACACTCCTGCCTCTTACTTCATACTCTCTATCCTCTTCTACATAGGCAGCCCCTATATTGACCTTAATCTCTTCTGCTGTCTTTTCTCCAATAATCAGATTATATTTATCCCTGATATAACGGATCAGGGCACTATCAAAACGATCTCCGCCAATCCTCAGTGACTTACTGACAACTATTCCGCCCAGGGAAATTACGGCAATTTCCGTCGTGCCGCCACCTATATCAATAATCATACTACCACTGGGATCAGCAATAGGCAAACCAGCACCGATGGCAGCAGCAAGAGGTTCTTCTATTAAAGCGGCATGGCGGGCCCCAATCTGCATGGCTGATTCCAGCACTGCCCTTCTTTCCACACCGGTGATGCCAACGGGCACACAGACCATAACTGAAGGTTTAAAAAGGTGCCTTCTCCTGATAGCCTGGCTGATAAAATGTTTCAGCATAATCTCTGTTACCTCAAAATCAGCAATAACCCCTTCCTTCAATGGTCTTATAGCCACTATATTGCCCGGGGTCCTGCCTAACATTCTTCTCGCTTCTGTTCCCACGGCTACTGGCTTATTGGTATTGGTATCTATAGCAACGACTGATGGTTCCTGCAAAATGATTCCTTTTCCTTCCTCAAATACAATTACATTGGCAGTACCAAGATCTATGCCAATTCTTTTAGATAGACCAAACATCTGACTATTTCCCCCTTATTACCTGACTATTATTATATATATTCTCTATCCGGTTTTTTTCTCCTGCAATTTACTGTTAAATTCCTATTATTCGCAAAATTATTTGCCTTTTTTCATTTTTTTATATTTCTTCCTTGTCGCCTCTCCTCCCCTTATATGTCTCTCCGCCTTATTAAACTCCAGTACTTCCTTAACCCTCCTGGCCAGGTCCGGATCCACCTTCAATAAACGTTCAGTTACATCCTTATGTATGGTACTCTTACTCACACCATATACCTTTGCTGTCTGGCGGACAGTGGCTTTTGTCTCATAAATATAATTTGCTACCTCTTTAACCCGTTCCCGAATATAGTCCTTCAATCTGATTCCCCCCACATTGAAAACCGATACTACTTAATGTATATGCAGCCCCTGGGGGG
>JANWJZ010000065.1 GCA_025451675.1 Halanaerobiales bacterium
ACCCTCTCCAACCTGACATCACCATTTCTTTCCGCCGGCCTGGCTAAAAATATGAGATAATAAAGCTTGCTGAAGGATGCCGCCGTACCGACACCCACCAGAGAGAATAATCTTCCAGCCAGACAGCCCAGTAACCTCCCCCTTCAATCAATGAACTGACAGCATGGTGGAGCAGGGTCTTGCTGGCATAGCCATTCAGACCAGGGGCCCCGGTAATACCCAGCACAGCAAATAACATGAGTGTCGCAGTCAGCGGAAACTGCCGCCATAACCCGCCAAGCTTATAAAGATCTGTCTCTTTCCGATATACATAAATAATGCCCACACCAAGGAAAAGGGCAGCTTTAAACAGGGCATGGTTTAACACATGATAGATAGCTCCCAAAAGCCCCAGAACACCTTCTGCTCCCAGGTAAAGACTGATACCAAGGCCGAGGATGATATAACCCATCTGGCTGACACTATGGTAGGCCAGTAGTCTCTTGGCATCACTCTGCAGCAAGGCAGCAATGACCCCCAGGAGCATGGAAAAAATTCCTGTAATCAGAAGTATAATTCCCAGGAACTCCAGGCTCTCCCCTGCCCCCATCCCCCAGCCGGCAAACTCTCCTACCCGGATCAAGCCATAGGCCCCTACCTTGATGAGCAGGCCAGATAAGAGCCCGCTGGCAGGAGTAGGTGCTGCTGAATGGGCATAGGGCAGCCAGAGGTGCAGAGGAACCATACCAGCCTTGATCCCGAAACCAATGATAAAGAAAAGCAAACTATATTTAAAGGCCGGGTAATCCAGGGGAGTAACCGGGCCGCTGCCAATGGCAGGTAATACATCCGTTGCCGCTCCCATAAATACAATCCCCAGAACAAGGAATAAACCACCAATGATACTGTAAAAGAGGTAGAAATAACCAGCCCTGATGGCTTCCTCATTCCTTCTGTGGATAACCCAGAAATAGGAACTGATGGTCATCAACTCAAAGAAAAGCAGCATGGTCAGGAGATTCCTGGCCAGGAATACCCCCATCACTGCCACTAAGGTCAGCAGGGAAGCGATATTAAAGCCCCTGCTTCTCCCTTCCACCTTCATGTACCGGTAGGAATAGAGGGAAACAGCTAGCCAGAGCAGGGCAGCCATAATGATAAAGATAAGATTCAATGAATCAATGAAAAAACCCGGTACGAAGGGACCAGTTAAAGGCCTCATGAACTACAACCTCCTTTCTTTTAGAAAAACCATTCTACCACAGCCTGCACAGCCGGCCAGACCATTCCTGGCCATAGGCCCATTATGACTGCCGTAATAGTTAAAAACAATGGCGGAATAAAGAGGGCATATTCCCTGAATCCCCTCTTCCCGGCAGGCTGAGTCCTTTCACGACTGAAGGCTTTTATGATAAAGGGAATAAAACAAACCCCATTGAGAATTCCGCTGATTATCAGGACAAGGGCAAGGGGCCACATTCCTCCTGCCACACTACCCTTCATCAGATAATATTTACCCCAGAAGGTATTGAGGGGTAATATACCAATCATCCCCAGTGTTCCTATAACAAAGAGAACCATGGTTGCCGGCAGGCGCTGCCCAATCCCCTTTATTCTACTGATACTGCTCTCTCCCGTCAATTCAGAGATAATTCCCGCACAGAAGAAAAGGGTTATTTTTAATGTGGAATAACTGATCATATGGAAAACAGCCCCCGCCAGACCCCAGGGTGTCAGGGTAAAGGCTCCCAGGAGGATATAGGAAAGATGGCTGATGGTCTGATAGGCCAGCCGCCTCTTTAAGTGATCCTGCCTGATGGCCACAATTATACCCGCCAGGATAGTAAAAACTATGAAGTAAAGAAATATTTTACTGAAAACCAGCTCTCCTGCCAGTTCCCGGCCAAAGACGGAATATACAACCCGCAGTATCCCATAGGCACCGGAATAAACTACAGCCACGGCATGCAAAAGGGCACTTACCGGAGTGGGGGCCACCATAGCTGACGGTAACCAGTGATGTAAAGGCATGACAGCAGCCTTGACACCAAAGCCCAGTACAAATAAAAGCAGGAGCCAGTTCAGGCCCGGTCCAGATAAGCCCTCCAGGATAGGTCGGGCCCCGAAAGCCAGATTTCCTGCCTGGTGATAGGTAAGCACGATAGCCACCAGCAATAAGCCAGCTCCGGAAAGGCTATAAAGAATGTATTTCTTACCCGCCCTCATGGCTTCCGGGGTCCGTTCATGAATTACCAGCGGATAAGTGGCAAAACTCAGAAATTCATAGAATAAATAAAGGGTCACCAGGTTACCGGCAAAAGCCACACCCAGGGTCACACAGAGGGCAAGCAGGAAAAAGGCATAAAAGGTATGCTGTCTTTCCTTATTTCCCATAAAGCCAAAAGAATATACTGCTGTAAATAGCCAGAGTGTAGAGGCAATCAACCCGAATACTGCCCCCAGGGGATCCGGCCTGAGGCTCCAGACAAATCTGCCCAGTTCTATTTCCAGGCCAATACTTTTTCCGGCAAAAATCATCAGGCCCACCCGCCAGCTAAAAGCCATGGCCAGTAAAACAGAAAGGAAAACCATGCTATTACGCAGTTTCTTATTCTCACCCGGTATAAATAAAATCAATAAAACTCCAATTAAAGCACTCATTAAAGCTAAAATCAGACTGGTCACTCCATAAACACCTCCTCCCCTATGGGGTTAATAAGTCCAGAGCAGCTCTATTGGCCAGTTCCAACACGATACCCGGCATGACTCCCAACAGGACTACCAGCACAGCCAGAAATACCAGAGCCAATTTCTGGGGTATGCCCGGATCCTGTGCCTCTTTTATCTCTGCCGGCTCAAAATAGGCCAGCCTTACAACCGGGAAAAGATAGGCTGCACAAAGGACACTTCCCGCTATAATCACCAGTGCAGAAAGGAAATCCCCACTATCCAGGGCCCCCAGCAGTAAATACCACTTGCCTACAAAGCCGGAGAATAGGGGTACACCGACCAGGCCCAGGGAAGCAATAGTAAATACTGCTGTTGTCACAGGCATTTTCTTTCCAATACCGGCCAACTGGCTAACCTTTTTCTTCCCTGTTACACTAATCATCATCCCGGCTGACAGGAAAAGGGCTGATTTGATTACCGCATGACTGGCCAGATAAAAGAAGGTACCTGACAGACCCCTTGTATTCATAAGGCTGGCACCCAGAAAAAGATAACCGATCTGGGCTACAGTAGAAAAAGCCAGTCTTCTCTTCAACTCATCCTGCCGGATTGCCATTAGGGAAGCCAGAACTATACCCAACAGCCCGGCCCATTTCATGATTTTATCTATGGCTAATTCCTGTAGCAAAAATGGCACGGCAACCCGGTAGAAAAATTTAAAAAGGCAAATAAGATAACCCTTAACAGCCAGGCCGGATAAGAGAGCACTGGCTGGTGTAGGGGCGATGGAATGGGCGTCCGGCAGCCATAAATGCAGGGGAAAAAGGGCAGCCTTAATACCAAAACCAGCAAGAAGAAAGATCAGGGCCATCCAGACCACATGAGGCCTGTACTGCCAGACCTGGACCAGCTCCTGTGCGGCAAAACCCATATTTAAATGCCCGGTGATTATATATATAAAACCGATTCCTCCCAGTATAAGGGCTGAGCCAAAGGTGGCCAATATCAGATACCTGAAGGCTGCCTCAGCACTCAGGGGGTGGTTCCGGGAACTGACAAGGCCAACACAACTGATCGTCGCCACCTCTACCAGGACATAGACATTAAAAAGGTCATTGGTCAGGGCCATACCCGCCAGTGCCCCGATCAGAAGTAAAATGAGCACATAGAAGCGAGCCACCTTCTCCCTGCTGCCCACCTCTTCAGCCATATTCCTCCTGGAGTATAAAAACACAGGCAGGATAATTAAAGCTACAACCAGTAGGAAAAAAGAGGCCAGGTTATCCACCTGTAATTCTATGCCCCATGGCGCAGGCCAGCCCCCCATCTGGTAGACAGATGAAATACCGCCATGCATAACCAGATAAACCAGGTATCCTGCCCCCAACAAACCCAGAGAACCGACCACAAGCAGCAGATTCTCCTGCAACCTTTGTCGGCGGGCTATTGTTGGCAGGATAAAGGCAGCAATGAGAGGCAGTATTATAAGGAATACGGGTAGATTTGCTGTTATGACTGCTGGCATCTCTCTTTCACCTCTTTTCTCATTTCTGCTATACGCCTTGCATCAGTAGTCCCGTATATTTTATATATCCGGACAATAAGGGCCAGGGCAAAGGCAGTTACACTGACACTGACCACAATACCGGTAAGCATCAGGGCAGATGTCAGGGGATTAATATAGGTTACTCCAGGATTATCAACCAGGATTGGCACAGCCCCTCCCTTAATATTTCCTGCTGCCACAAAGAATAGAAAAATTCCGCCTTCCATAATATTAATCCCGATGAGTTTTTTAAACAGGTTTGACCGGGTCAGGACTGTAAAGGCTCCCATAACAAATAAAATTATGGCAAAAAAGAAAGGATAATTTATCAACAACTTTTCCAATAAGATTCTCACTTTTCTTCCTCCATCATCGTAAAAAATAATGTAATCATGGTACTGGCTACCCTGATGCCAACACCAATACCAATGAGGGCAATCAAACCGCCGGCAGAAAGGGTCCCCGGCACCCCCAGGTTAATACCGGCCAGCCTGTTACTCAGAAAAGGCACTCCCTTAACAATACCCACCAGGCCCATAAGCACATACCAGAGGGTACCATAACTATCTGTCCAGACCAGGATCTTCTCTGGCAGTTTTTCTTTCGCCCGATCCAGGCCAAATATTGTGGCAAAGGCAATGACACTGAGGGCAACTATGATACCACCGGCAAAGGAGCCTCCAGGAGAAATGGCCCCGTGGAGAATTACATAAAAACCATATAAAGAGATAAATGGTATAATTACGGCTACTACCCTTTTTAAAACAAAATCCCTCATTCTCCACCTTCACTCCCTTTCGCTTTTTTCAGGGTAACATAGACAGCAATAGCTGCTGTAAATAAGACAATGGTCTCAAATAGCGTATCATAAGCCCTATAATCAAGGACAATAGCGGTTACTATATTATTGACACCAGTCTCCTCCAGGGCCTTATTTATATAACGCTCAGTGACCATATTGTGCACCGGATTATCCGGGCTGCCATAGGGAGGAAGCTCTGCCACGGCAATCAACATGGTAAAGATGGCCAATAATATTATCAGTAAAAAAATCAGATTCCTTATCTTCATCACTCTTCCTCCTTCCGGCTGGTCCGGAATACCACAACCATCATCAGCACGGTTGTACAGATACCTGCTGCAGCTTCGGTGATTGCCAGGTCAGGCGTATTCATCTGCAGCCAGATCAAAGCCATGATCAAACTATAGGCACCATAGACAATGACAGCATGCAGTAAATCCTTGATAAAATATATCGAAATTGATATCGTCACCAGAAGAAGCAGGAGGACAATGGTCCAGTAATCAATAAGAGTCAAATACATACCCTCACCTCTCCCCCCTCAATCTCAATCTGGTATCATCTACTGGTTCCACTCCATGGAGCAGGCCTGCCTTCATGATCAGGTGTGTCATGGTCGGGTTAATTATCCATAAAAGGAATAAGATGAATATTAGTTTCAAACGTATAATCCAGTCAGGACTGAGCAATAAAAGCCCCAGGCCAGCCAGGGCAACTCCCATGGTCTCACCAATACCCAGCCCATGAATACGCGTATACGAATCAGGAAACCTGAACAGGCTGATAGCCCCCAGCCCAAAAGAAATAAAAGAACCGATAAAACAAATACTGGCAAGTACTTTCAACATTTAATCCACTTCCTCTCTATCACCTTCAAATCCCTTAATCCCCGGTAAATTCAATGTCCAGTCACCAGGTGTCATCACCTTGAGTATCCAGAGATTCCCCACAAAACCACAGAGCATAAAAACAAAGGCAATATCTACAAAACCATACTCTCCTCTGGCAAAAGCCAGCAATAAGATTATCACACTTACCATGGTGGTAATACCATTGATGGTAATAAGCCGGTCAAGAACTGTAGGCCCTATTATACCCCTAATTAGTACCAAAAGTATCAGGCACATCAGACCTGCTATCAACCATAACATCTTTAGTCCTCCTTTGAATCAGCTTCTCCAGTTCCCTTATTTTATCAACCATCGGCCAGTACATCAGGGTCTGGGCAATCTCCTCAGTCAGGGCATGCACAAAAAACCTCCCCGTTTCCGGATCTACATCTATAGTTGTCGTACCTGGCGCAATGGTAATACAGTTGGCCAGTAATATCCTTCCCCAATTAGTTGTCAGGGGTGGTTCTATCAATATAAAAGCTGGACTTACTGCCGGCCTGGAAAATAGCAGGGTCCTTGCCACGGCAATGGCGGAAAGAACTATTTCTCTGGCCAGAAAAAACAGCACTCTGAGAAGAGCCAGTAACTCCTGGAATGTAGATATACCAGGAAATCCACTTAAGAGATCCCGCCAGTACCAGATAAGAACCAGGCCAAAAAAGACACCGGTTAACAAATGGGGCAATCCCAATGATGTAGAAATAACTAACCAGAATATTAACAGTAAAAATAAGATTATCCATCTTTTTTTCCCCATTACAGTTCCCCTCTTTCCTGAATCAATATTACACCGGACTTACTAAGCTTATCTACTATACCCATTCTTTCCAATACACGTAAGGGCTTCTCTCTCAGGCCGCCTATATATAGTTTCTTTCCTTTCCCTGCCTCGGCAGAAAGCAGCTCCTGCAGGGCCAGGGCTCCGCTTTCGTCAATATGGGAAACATTAGAAAAATCCAGTACCAGGTCCTCTTCTCTGGAATGCGATTTAATCCTTTCTTTCAATTTTTCTATACCCACGAAAAGCAAGGGGCCATGCAGAGAGATTTTTCCGCCTGAATCCTTTCCTTCCGGTAAATGGGAAAGATCAAAAAGTGCCACAATAGCAGATAAAATAACCCCGACTATTACTGCAACTGCCAGATCTATCACAACAGTTAATATGGTTGTAATAATCATTATAGCTCCATAAGTCCAACGGGCCCGGGGCAGCAACTTAATACTCTTCCAGTCAGCAGTACGTACTGAGGCTACCATCAGGATCGCAGCCAGGGAAGCCAGGGGAATGCGCCGGACAACAGGTGCAAAAACTAAAACCATCAGTAGGAGAAAGATAGAGTGTAAAATACCGGACAACCGTGTCCGCCCGCCGCTATGCACATTTATTCCGGAACGGGCCACCGCTCCTGTTACTGGTACACCACCAATAAGGGAAGAAACAAGATTCCCCAGTCCCTGGCCAATAAGTTCACGGTTGCTGTCATGCTGAACCCCGAGCATCTTATCTGTAACCTCTGCAGATAATAAGGCAGAGATACTACCTAATAGGAATATTGTAAAAGCCGGACTGATTAATTCACCTATAGTCGCGAAAGGCATACTACCCAGGGTCAACCTGGGGATAGCGAAAGGTAAATCCCCGACAACATGAGGGCTATGAATAAATAGCTCATTGACTAGCAAACCCACCAGGAGGCCAAATAAAGATTCCGGTATTTTTTTGAAGAATTTCAATGAAATAACCAGAACCAGTACTGTTATCAGGGTAATTGAAAGGGTTGCCAGGGCATCATCAATGGCGGTCATGAAAAACAATATAGCCACTCCATTGGTAAATCCAGCAATAACCGGTTGAGGCAAATACCTTACCAGTTTACCTGTTCTCAGGAAACCGGCAAGTATCTGCAACAAACCCGCCAGGGCACCGGCCAGAAACATACCCTCGACACCATATGTACTTACTATACTGACCAATACTGCTGTCATGGCTCCGGTAGGCCCGGTAATCTGGACACCACAACCACCAAATATGGCTGCTACCAGGCCGCCGAAAAATGAGGCATATAGACCGGCCACTGCTCCCGCCCCGCTGGCTATCCCGAAAGCCAGAGCCAATGGAAGAGCTACTACTGCTGCAGTCAGTCCGCCTATTATATCACCCTTTATAGAGTGCCAATCTTTTTTCAAATAAAACACCCCCACAATATCCAGTACTTCTATTTGTGAAATTTTAAACACAATAAAAAAAGGCGCATGTTTCAGTATCTATACTGGAACAAAACGCCTTGGACCAC
>JANWJZ010000066.1 GCA_025451675.1 Halanaerobiales bacterium
TCTGCTACCAGACATTCGGTAGTCAGTAACATGGCAGCTGCACTGGCAGCATTCTGTAAAGCAGAACGGGTAACCTTGGCCGGGTCAACGATACCGGCTTGAATCATATTGACAAATTCGCCTTTCATGGCATCGAAGCAAACACCTTTTTCCCTCTCTTTTACTTTTTCTACGATAACTGAGCCTTCGTAACCGGCATTGTCAGCAATTAAGCGTACAGGAGCTTCCAGAGCACGTCTGATAATATCAACACCTGTATCCTCATCGCCTTCCAGCTTCAGTTCATCCAGTACGGAGATGGCGTCTACTAAGGTTGTTCCACCGCCGGCAACAATACCTTCTTCAACGGCAGCCCTGGTTGCAGAGAGGGCATCCTCGATGCGGTGTTTCTTCTCTTTCAGTTCGGTTTCGGTAGCGGCACCAACCTGGATTACAGCTACACCGCCAGCCAGTTTAGCCAGTCTTTCCTGTAATTTCTCTCTATCGAAATCAGAGGTGGTATTCTCGATTTCTACCTTGATTTGCTTGATTCTACCCTGAATCTTTTCCTTGTCACCATAGCCTTCCACAATGGTGGTTTCTTCCTTGGTTACATTAACCTTGGCAGCCCGGCCTAACATGTCAAGATCGGCATTCTCCAGCTTCAGGCCCAGATCTTCGGTGATTACCTGGCCGCCAGTCAGGATAGCGATATCTTCCAGCATGGCTTTACGACGGTCACCGAAACCGGGAGCCTTAACAGCTACACAGGTAAATACTCCACGGATCTTGTTGAGAACCAGTGTAGCCAGGGCTTCGCCCTCAACATCTTCAGCTATGATTAAAAGGGGTTTTCCTGTCTGGGCTACTTTCTCCAGTACAGGTAAGAGTTCCTGGATACTGGACAGCTTCTTATCGGTAATCAGGATATAGGGTTCTTCCAGGGAAGCTTCCATTGTATCAGCATCAGTTACCATATAGGGGGAGAGGTAACCGCGATCAAATTGCATACCTTCTACAACGTCCAGGGAGGTACCCATGCTCTTGGACTCTTCTACAGAGATTACGCCATCCTGGCCAACTTTCTCCATGGCTTCAGCAATTAATTCACCGATTTCTTCATCATTACCGGCAGAGATAGTGGCAACCTGGGCAACTGCTTCCCTGCCTTCTACAGGCTGGGCCAGATTGGAGATTTCCTCTACAACCCTTGCAACAGCCTTTTCAATACCTCTCTTGATCAGCATTGGGTTGGCACCGGCAGCTACGTTCTTCAGACCTTCCTTGAAGATAGCCTGGGCCAGAACAGTAGCGGTTGTTGTACCGTCACCGGCTACATCGTTGGTCTTTGTAGCAACCTCTTTCAGGGTCTGGGCACCCATGTTTTCATATTGATCCTTTAACTCTATTTCCCGTGCAATACTTACACCATCATTGGTAATGGTTGGAGCACCGTAACTCTTTTCCAGAACAACATTACGTCCCTTAGGACCTAAAGTAACCTTAACAGCATCTGCTAATTTATCCACACCACGCTCCAGGGCACGGCGCGCTTCTTCACCAAAGAGTAATTCCTTTGCCATTACAGATCCCTCCTTATGTACTTAAATAATTTATTATTCTTCAACAACTGCCAGTATATCGTCAATACTCATGATTACATATTCTTCTTCATCAATGGTAATCTTATTACCGGCATATTTATCAAAGATGACCTTATCTCCTACCTTAACTGGAGCTTCACCATTTTCAGGTGCTACTTCACTACCGACAGCAATAACTTCACCCTGCTGTGGTCTCTCTTCCTTGGCTGTATCAGGAAGAACAATACCGCTTTTAACCTTTTCTTCCTCTTTGAAATATTTGATAGCTACTTTGTCCTTTAAAGGTCTGATTTTCATGACAAACCCCCCTTAATTATGTATTCTTATTGTTAGCACTCACCGTCACCGAGTGCTAACAAGCACTGTAAATATAATATCCAAGGAAATCTTGAAAAGCAAGCTTTAATAATGGGATATATTCCCCTTTTTCTCTTTTTCTCATAAAATATTTTGGTTTTTCTTCCGTTTTCTTCGATTTGCTCTCTGGGAGGAATCCCCACTTCTTTAAATTCCATATAATATATCCTTAATATATCCCGGTATAACCTTACAGTATATTTACAGGAAACTTTTCTATATCTAAAGCATATTTCTTTATATTATCTCTATAGCCACTCCCGTTTCCTCTTCTATTTCCCGGTAGTTCCTTCCAGTTAAATCATTGCCAAAAATATCAAAGATTATACCTGGCAGGAGTAATAAATCATAACCCTTGCTGCTTTCCTTAAGCCGGCTGATAATATCACTCACCGTCAGGAGGCCCGCCGCAATTATGGAACCGCCAAAGAACCTGTTCTCCGCCACCAGCAAATCAATCCCGCCTGCCTCTACGCCTGTTTGCCCGGACCCCTCTGGCTGCCCTTCTGCCTGCCCGGCCCTCCCTTTCTGTTCAAATCCCTGCCGGGCAGGATTCTGCTGAGCGGGATTAAAGGAATGCAGGTAATAATCCAGGAAGGCCTGCATGATACCCTCAGCGGCCACTGAGGTAAGCAGGGCCAACCGCCTACCCCTATTTTGTAGTAATACTTTCGTCAATTGATCCATCACCACCGGATCCAGGTCATAGTCAAAGATAAGGCCCGGCCTCTCACCGGCCTCCTTCTCCAGGACCAGCTCACCCCTTATCCCCTCCTGCTCATACTGCAGCAGGGGATTGGCAGAGGCCAGAATCCGCTGGAAGGCATCAGCCCGGCTACAGGGCCTTTCCCCATTTACAGCTGTAATCAAAGCCCCCTTTGCCAGGGGAGTTCTGGCAGCAGGGCTGCCGGGTATGATTCCCTTTACTACCGCCTGCAGGTCCTTGATTTCCGGCGGTTCCAGGAGTATGGGGGCCCCCAGTTCCATGTACCTTTCTATAAAGTTGGCGATTTTACGGTACATCTCCTCGACGGGGAACTGCATCTTTTGGGCAGAATAACGGGTAAAACCGGGCAGGAAGATGCGGATACTCTTTGCTCCATATTCATTTAGAAGCTCAATAGTCTTGCCCAGGGACTCCCACCCCAACAGGTGGGGCATGGCCACGATACTGCCATGGAAGCCTATCCCCGACTTAGCCAGCAGGCCCAGGGCAGCAAAAACCTGTTCCGGCCGGCGGTCAGCCATTAAAAAAACCCTTTCTTCAGGGCTGGAACAATTCAGGGAAATATTCAACTCTACTGGTCCTCTCCCGGCCAGGAAATCAACCATTTCCCTATCCAGGTAACTGCCATTGGTGGTAAGCCTGATTTCCTTCCGGGGGAATTTCTGCCTCAGCAGTTCAATTATCCGGAAGAAGTCCGGATGGGTGAGGGGATCCCCTTCGATAATCCTGGTAGCCGATTCGCCGATGATGACCGGGCCTTCGGGAGCTAAATATTGCAGTAGCTCCTCGATCAATTCCAAATCCAGATGGCCCAGCCGGTACACCTCAAGGCCAGGAGGGTTATTGCGATGGCTGCAGAATTGACAGGCCATATTGCAGACCGAGGTTATGGGCAGGATACCGTCATCCTGTACTGTTTTCAGTAAGATAAATTTGAGTTTCGGGTCCATCTACTTCCTCCTGTGGGTTCATAGTTTCAGGTTGGCTTTGGCGGCCAGGGTCAGGGGTGAAAAGTCCCTCTTCAGGTATTTATAATAGGCGACAGAGCCAATCATGGCCGCATTATCCGTACAGTACTGCAGTTCCGGTGTATAGAGGGGCAAATTATACTCCTCCAGCCGCCGGGCCAGCTGTTCCCTTAAGGAACTATTGGCAGAGACACCGCCGGAAAGGATGACACTCTTCACCGGATAATTCTCCACTGCCTTCAGCACCTTGGCAATCAGGACATCGATGACCGCCTGCTGGAAGCTGGCTGCAACATCGGCCACATTGATCTCCGCCTTCCGCTGTTTCTGGCTATTCAGGTAATTGAGGACAGCAGTCTTCAGGCCGCTGAAGCTGAAATCATAGGTATCCTCATCGATAAAGGGGCGGGGAAAATCGATGGCCGCCGGATTACCTTCCCGGCTAATCCTTTCAATGGCCGGCCCGCCCGGGTAACCCAGGCCTAACACCCGGGCAATCTTGTCAAAGGCCTCGCCGGCGGCATCATCCCTGGTACTGCCCAGGAGCTCATAAGAGCCCAGTTCTTCAAAATAAAGCAAGTCAGAATGCCCGCCGGAAACAGTCAGGCAGAGTACCGGGGCCTGAATCTCATTGTTAGAGATGAAATTGGCATAGATATGGCCGACGATATGATTAATCCCGATGAAGGGTACCTGCAGGGCATAAGCCAGGGTCTTGGCTGCGGTCAAACCGACCAGGAGGCTTCCCACCAGGCCGGGGCCATAAGTGGCCGCTACCGCATCCAGCTCACCGAATTCCACACCGGCCTGATGGAGGGCTTCACTGATCACCGGGTTAATCAGCTCCAGGTGTTTCCGGGAGGCAATCTCCGGCACCACTCCCCCGTATTTTTTATGTAATTCCACCTGGGAAGCGACTACATTGGAAAGGACCTCCAGCCCATTCCTTACGACAGCTGCAGAGGTCTCATCACAGGAGCTCTCTATAGCCAGGATGATGATTTCATCCCCTTCCTCTTTCAACCATCCGGACCCTCCATATAGAATTTCAAACGTTTCCGGCTCCATCCATGTCATCCGCCACATCTCCTTTCATCTCTTTCCACATGATTAGGGCATCCTCATTATTATTGATATAATATCCCGGCCGGCAGCCAACAGAAACAAAACCTTTCTTCCTGTAGAGGTTAATGGCAGAATTATTGGAGACCCGGACCTCCAGGGTGGCTTCCCTGATCCCTTCCTGCCAGGAATATTCCAGAATCCTGTCCAGTAAAGCCATGGCTATACCCTTCTGGCGGTAATCCGGAGCTACAGCCAAATTGGTGATATGGAGCTGGTCTATTATTAACCAGCCGCCGATATAGGCCACCACCTGTCCATCCGCCAGGGCAACAAAATAAACGGCATGGGGGTTAGCACAGAGTTCCGTCCTGAAGGCATATTCTGACCAGGGATCAGTGAAGGAATCCTGCTCAATTGCCAGTACTTCCGGCAAATGCATTAATTCCATGGGGACTATCTTAATATCCATTTTCCTCACCCATGTATTTTCTGCCAGTTGATCTCTGCCTGCGGTTTTTTCAGGTAATCTGGAGTAATCTCCAGGTAATTATCTCTCCTGCCCTGAGCCAGATAATACTGGCCCAGTGCTGCCACCACTCCGCCCCTGATAATCCTCTTATCCCCTGTAGCCAGTTTTATGTTCAGCTCAGAGGCAGTAAGCAGGGATTGATACTGGTGGACAGCATTACCGGTAAAATAAAAAACGCCCTCTGGATCCAGCTCTCTCAGCTCTTCCAGCAGGTCCTCAATGGCAACTGCCCTGGGGACAGTAGTCCTCCGGCTTTCGATATCCCTGGCCCAACCCTTATAAATGGCCGTATAGACCCGTTCCCGCCGGGCATCAATAACAGGCAGCAGCCAGGCCTCTGTATTGCTCAGATTATAGGCCAATATATCCAGAGAAGATACTGCCACGATGGGCAGGTCCAGAACCTGGGCCAGGGTTTTGGCTGCCGTCAGGCCAATCCTGAGCCCGGTAAAGGAGCCTGGCCCGCTGCCTATGCAGAGGCCTTCCAGGTCCTCTATTCTTTTTTCTGTAGTTTGCAATAGATAATCCAGGTGACTGTGGAGTTCCTCGCCATGGCGGTGGATCAGGCGGAAATTAACCTCCCCCAGGATACCTTCCTCATCCGCCAGGCCGAGGGCACAGATTTCAGTGCTGGTGTCAATACCCAAAGTCAACATATTCTTCTAACCTTTCCAGTAAAGTTAAAGACCTTTCTCCTTCCCCTTCTATGCTGATTTCTCTTTCCTCCTCAGAAATACGGTTTATTTTAATATAGATAAAATCCGGTGGTAATAGATCATAGGCCAGGTCAGGCCATTCGATAATTACCACTCCGTCACTTTCCAGATATTCCTCGATGGCCAGATCATAGAGTTCCTCATCCTTCTCCAGCCGGTAGAGATCCATGTGGTAAACAGTGAAATCCCCTTCATATTCATTGATGATATTGAAGGTAGGGCTGGTCACATCCTCCAGGACACCCAGGCCCGCACAGATTCCCTGGGCCAGGACGGTCTTGCCTGCTCCCAGATCGCCAGACAGCAGTATAATCTGGCCTGCTTCCACTAATTCTCCAATACTTTCTCCCAGAGAATAGGTTTCATCTTCAGAACTGCTTATAAAAGTCAATATATTGTCATCCATTTTACTCTCTCCTTATTTCCAGTATTGCCTTGTAGTACAGTTATATTATAACAATTTAATGGCACTTGACAAGAGGAAGTTTAGCAGATTAAATATTTCAAATATTTACTTTCTCCAGATAATATAGTTCCCCTGTAAAAGGCACTGCTTTCAGGATAAAGGAGAAGAGATTATACTGGAGGCAGAATTTAAAATCCTCTGCCGGTGACCAGTCTCTGTTGGCCGGGTCGAAAAACCTCCTGCCACTGCTTTCCCTTAAAATCTCCCGGATTTCTTCCTCCCCTGGCATTTCTCCCGCTTTGAATTGTTGATAGATGGCAGCTACTTCCTCATCTACATCCACTATAATCTTTTCCTGTGAGAGTTCCTGGAGGAGGTCCTTGATATAATAGGCACAGAGGATGTCTTCATTACTGGGTTCTATCCCGGCCAGTCCCATACAGACCAGTGAGACCACTGCCGGCTTCCTTTGCAGGATATACCTGGCCACAGCCCGGGCATTCACAAAACTGCCGGTTATGATCTCATCGGCCTTCACGGCATTTACGATACCCTGGGTGCCGGCACTGGTGGTATGGATGACAGTCTTGCCGCTGAAATCCACTCCCTGGACATGGGCCGGGGAATTCCCGTAATCAAAGCCGGGTAAAATTTTCCCCTTCCTTTCACCCATCAGGATAAATTCCCCATTTTCCTCCTTCAGGGCATAGGCCGTCTCCAGGCTTCCCACCGGTATTATCTTCTCTGCCCCATTATTGAAAACATAACAGGCCACGGAAAAGGCCCGGAAGACATCGATGATGACCGTCAGGCCCTCTGCCTTCCTTGCTCCTTCTATTAATTGTAAGATTTTTATGTTCATTATCCGATCTCCTTAAGTAGTAATATAGTTATTTCCAGTAGTTATATTATCCAGTAGTTATATTATGTAGATATTTTATAATGTATATTATTCCAGGTATATTATTATTTAAGCTGCAAGTAAGCCGCTATAAATCAAGCTACTACATTGTATTTTTCAGCCAGAAGCTCCCTGGCCTTTTCCAGATTCTCTTCCTTGACGAAGATATAGTCTGTATTATAGGTGGATAAGACAAAAATAGGGATTCCAGCTCCGGCAAGGATAGTACTGATGGCTGACAGGATACCGGTCTGGGAAAAATCAAGTAGGCCTTCTATCTTAAAGGCCCGCCAGCCTGTTTCCTTTTGTACATCCTCCGGTGCAGCACTTTCCTTGACGATGATGGACATCTCTTCCGCAGTCCTGGTTATTGAATAGAAATCCCTGCTCTCCAGTATCCAGATGGGAATCGGCAGATTATTATCCACCTTACAGACGGCAAAACGCTCCTCAAGTAGGCTTAAGGTAAGCTGCTCTCCTGCGATGATAATGACCCCCTTTCCTACCTTACCTGAATGAAGATATATCTGAAAAAGCCGAGGAAAATATTTTCCTCACCACCTACATTGACCTTAAAGAGACTGAAAAAATAATAATTTTCCCTGGTGGTAGCTACATTTAATAAGGGCCGCCCCACAAATCCGCCTAGAAAACTCTCCAGTTCTGTCTGGCTCTGCCTTTCTGCCCTCCGCACCGCCCAGTCAACGAAATGATTCTTCTCCGGATTACTTACAAAAAGGACCAGTGCCAGCAGGACAATTACTAATAGAACTTTTAGAGAAGTTTTAGAAGAAACTTTTTTCATATTCTCTTCCCCCTCATTTAATTTTTTTCTCCGTAATTCCCCCTGATATATTCTTTTGCCTCCAGACATATATATTAGATATAGCCAATTTCCGGGAGGTTTATTTTATGAAAAAGGAAAAAGCCTTGCTCATTTTTCTCCTCTTTCTCCTTTTCCTCTCCGGTCTGTACATCGGGGCAAAAAACCACGTCAGCGGGATAGAATATATTTATCAGCCCTCTGCTCAGGAATTCTTCCCTGTTACTACGGGAGAGATTGAGCTGCCTCTACCGGTACCTTCCTCCATCAGTACGGAAAAGGGGCAGATCCGGCTGGACCTGGAAAAAATCGCTGTCCAGCGTTTTTTTATCATCTATTCAGTGGTTTATGGAGACCAGAGCCATTCTGCCTATCATCTTTATCTGACAAATCTGGAGCGCCTGGACCTGGATAAGGAGGGCCTGGGTGAAATATACCTGGAAACAGAAACAGGGGAAATAATCAGGCCTGTTGCCCAGTTGCCGGTAGTCAAGGATTTTCCGGAGGACCAGCCCCTGGGCTGGAAGATAAAAGTAATCGCCAAATTCCCCTACATGCCCCATCGTTCCACTCATAGCCTGGTCCTCTACTATCTGGGAGAAAAATTTATCCTGAGCAATATCTCCTATTGAACCTTTTAATCCTGGATATGAACATGGTCCCTTAGATGATCCATGCAGTATTCATAGGCACCGCCACATTTGGAACAATAGCGGAACTCCATCTCCGGATCATCTTTTTCCGTAATACCACAGATAGTACATTTATGTATGGTATCCCGCCGCTCATACCTTACCGCATCAAAGCGTTTCCTACTGTGATAGACCTTTTTCTTTAACTTAATGTCCTGCAGGATATCCCTGCCGAAGAAGATGAAGTAGTTAACCAGGGCTGTTATGACAACGATCTTTCTGGCCAATGGTTCAGTGATAAGGGCATAAGCCAGATAAATCCAGTTTATAATGGCCAGGTACTTGACCTTGACCGGTATGATGAAAAATAATACCAGTTGAAAATCAGGATACAACCTGGCAAAGGCCAGGAATATAGATAGGTCAACATAGAGAGGTGTTGCCACTCCCCAGGTCAAAAAAGAGACGACTGTTGTAAGCAAGAGTCCCAGGAAATAATACAGGTTAAAGCGGAAAGTTCCCCAGTTCCTCTCCAGTGATGTACCCATGATATAAAGCAGGTAAAGAGAAAAGACAACGTAAAGGGGAGAGCCAGATGGGGGAATAAAAATGTAGGTAATGAGCCGCCAGATTTCTCCCTGCAGGACCTTCTGAGGTATCAATTCCAGGCTGCTCAGGAAAGTACGATTCGGATCCATCAGGCTGAACAAATATACTATAGCCGTAATCGCTACTATATGGCCCATCAGATTCTTTATGGCATACCTGCCGAATTTCCTCTCCAGTTTATTTATCCACTTCAAAGGAGCCACCTCTTTTCCCTATTATATATTCCCATTATATCCCTTTAACGACGATTTATCAACTAACGACATAAAGGTCACAGGGGGACGGTTCTCTAGTGACATCCCCAGTCACAAATCGGGTTCTTCTGTGTTGTTTTCATGTTTTATTACAAAAAGCACAGAAAGCTGCCCTTCCGCGCCTGATTCTCCCTGGTAAAAAGTACGGGAATGTAGAACCGGGACACGGAAGAACCGTCCCTCTGTGCTATGTGCTGGTTCCTCTATGCTACTGTGCTCTATGTACTGTTTCAGGCTAAAATGACACAGGAGGACCGTCCCCCCTGTATCATTATTGTCATTACTCCGGAAAATACCGCAGGAGGTCTTCGAGGGTCTCCCGTCTCCGGATCAGGCGGTCCCTGCCTTCCATATCAATCAGGACCTCTGCTGGACGCAGGCGGCAATTATAATTGGAAGCCATGACATAACCATAGGCACCCGCATCCAGTACTGCCACTACATCCCCTTCCTCTATCAGGGGCAGCTCCCGGTTCTTCGCCAGTACATCGCCGCTTTCGCAGATATTGCCTACAATAGTTACCCTTTCCAGCCTGTCACTATTCCCCCCATTGGCCGGATTTTTCAGGACCTCTACCTCATGATAGGAACCATAGAGGACAGGCCGCATCAAAACATTGAAACCCAGATCCGTACCAATATACTTGACCCCGTAGCTCTCCTTAACCACATGGCATTTACCCAGGAGGAGGCCCGCTTCAGCCACTACATAGCGGCCTGGCTCTATCATGACCGTCAGCTCCGGATTATCATACTCAGCCAGGAATTCCTGCAGGGCTTTATCCAGTCCTTCGCCCAGGCGGGCCAGATCCAGCCGCTTTTCCGACGGGTGATAGGGGATGCCAAAGCCGCCCCCTAGATCAATAAACTCCAGGCCGGGGAATTCCCTGGCCAACTGGAAGAGTTTCCTGGCCCCGGCAATATAGGTCTCCACATCAAGGAAAAGGGAACCGATATGCTGGTTGATACCGGCCAGTTTAAGCCCGTATTTGGCCAGCAATTCCTTTACCTGAGGGGCCATTTCTGCCGGGATGGCAAACTTGGTCTTTTCCCCTCCTGTATTGACCTTCTCATGGTGGCCGGCCCCGATACCGGTATTGAACCTGACGGCTACCCTGCCGCCGGGATTAAGCCGTCCATATAATTCCAACTGGGAGAGGGAATCCACGCTGACCAGGATCCCTCTCTCGATTACAAATTGCATCTCTTCCGGAGAAA
>JANWJZ010000067.1 GCA_025451675.1 Halanaerobiales bacterium
ATCAATTTTTTATGATTTTTTTCTACAAACTCAAAGATCTTTTTTTCATTAATAATTTGACGTTGTAATTCCAGATTCATTAAAAGAACCCCGGAATTATAATAGGCGTCAATATCGTAAGGCATCAATCTGATCCGGTTTATTTCTTTCACAGCAATCAGATCATGATAGGCAGCCGCATATAAATAGTCGGTTAAATCTTTCTCATAAAGCTCCCTGAGGGGATTGATGACAAGGATATCAGGGTCCAGATAGAGAATCCTTTCCATATCCCGTGGCAAAAATTTAAAGGCCAATAAACGGTAATACATAGCTTTGGTATAATGGAGGAGGGTTGGTGCGTCCTTGAAATATTTATCATCAATATAGATTTCCTCCAGCTTATGGCCATCTCTGGCAATATATTCTTCCAGATCTTTTATTTCCTCATCTGTAATTGATGAATGTATTAAATATATAGTGAATTCTTCCTCCTTATTATTATAGAACATGGATTTTAACATTACTTTCAAAGGCAATATATAATTGGAATCAAGGGTCACCAGTATATTCATACGTCTTTCATCACTCCCGTTTTATTCTATAATATAAGGCCTCTTTAACTATTTAATATCTTCATAAATTCCTCTCCAGTGATGGTTTCTTTCTCCAGTAAATATTTGGCCAGTTCATGGAGTTTATCCATATTTTCCTCCAGTATATTACAGGCCTGTTGATATGAGCTCTTTAATATCCTCTCAACCACTGTATCTATTCTGGCTGCTGTCTCCGAAGAAACCAGGAGGGAAGTATCCCCGCCTAAATACTGATTATTCATTGTCTCCAGGGCCATCATGCCGAATTCCTCGCTCATACCAAACCTGGTAACCATATCTCTGGCCAGCCTGGTTGCCTTTTCAATATCATTGGCAGCACCGGTAGTAACTGTATTAAAGACCAGTTCCTCAGCGGCCCGGCCACCCATATAAGTGGAAATCATGGCCAGGATTTGTTCCCTGTTCATCAATACCCGGTCCCCTTCATCAATCTGCAGGGTATAACCCAGCGCCCCTGAGGTCCTGGGGATGATGGTTATCTTATGCACCGGTGCACTATGTTTCAATTTTGCGGCAACCAGGGCATGTCCAATCTCATGATAGGCAATGGTCAATTTATCTTTCATGGATATTACCGCATTTTTCCGCTGGTAACCGGCTATAACCACTTCAATGGATTCTTCCAGGTCCTCCTGGGTAACATATTTCCTGCCCATCCTGACTGCCCGTAGGGCACCCTCATTGATAATATTGGCCAGATCCGCCCCGGAAGCTCCGGAGGTAGCCCGGGCTATTGCTGTTAAATCTACATCATCAGCCAGCTTGACATTTCTGGCATGTAAGTTCAAGATGGCCTCCCTTCCGGCCAGGTCAGGCAGCTCCACCGGGACCCTCCTGTCAAAACGGCCTGGCCGCAGCAAGGCGGGATCCAGGGTCTCCGGACGGTTGGTGGCTGCCAGGATCACTACTCCTGTATCACCCTCAAAACCATCCATCTCCGTTAGCAGCTGATTCAAGGTCTGTTCCCTCTCTTCATTACTACCTGGCCCGGAATTCCTCTTTTTGCCAATTGTATCTATTTCATCGATAAAAATAATACAGGGAGCCTTCTCTTTGGCCTGCTTAAATAAATCCCTGACTCTGGCTGCACCCATTCCCACGAACATCTCCACAAACTCAGAACCAGATATAGAAAAGAAAGGAACCTTAGATTCACCAGCTACGGCCTTGGCCAGCAAGGTCTTACCCGTTCCCGGCGGGCCAACCAGCAAGACGCCCTTAGGCACTTTCGCCCCTATTTCCTTGTATTTCTCAGGTTCATTGAGAAAACCTACCACTTCGGCCAGGGCTTCCTTTGCCTCCTCCTGTCCGGCTACATCAGCAAAGGTTTTACCGGTTTCAGCCTCTATATAAATCCTGGCATTACTTTTTCCAAAAGACATGGCATTTCCTATACCGCCAATTTTACCCTGTAACCTTCTGGCAAAGAATTGGCCCAGGCCTATAAAAATAAACATGGGCAAAATCCAGTATAAGAGGAAATCCAGAAGTGGTGAATTCTCCCTGGGAATCAGTTTATTAAAGACCACATTGGCCTCATAAAGGCGGTTAACCAGATCCGGGTCCTCCATACGGCCGGTTATATAGATGCTTTCCCTGCCATTCTCATTCCTGACTACAAAGACTATCTGTTCATCCTGAACCTCTACCCTGCTGACCCTTCCTGTTTCAAGCTCTTTCAGGAATCTCCCGTAATCTACCTGGGTTATATGCCTTTTTAATAAAGCAGGAAAAACGTAAGTATTCAATAACAAAACAATAAACAATACAGTAATTAAATAATAAATAAGCGGTTTCCTGGGATTTTTTATATCCATATATCACTACTCCTTTAGCCTGAATATCCTCATTATTGATTTAAAGAAACAATCCTTTCCAGTATTTTGTTTAACTTATCCAGTCCACGGATGATTTCATAAAATGCTTCTTCTCCCTCTCTGGAAAATTCCCGGGAGATGAGTTCATTAAGCTTCCCATTAATCTTCAATAAAATTTCCCTGCCTTTTTCCGTCAAATCTACCTGGACTACCCGCTCATCTTCTTTATCCCTGAATCTATACAAATAACCCATTTTCTCCAGTTTTTTACACATAGCTGATACATTAGCCCCGGCAGCATTAATGCTCTCAGCCAGATTTCCAATAGATAATCTGCCAAAATGAAATAATTCCATTAATATCCTTCCCTGTAACATGGTTAAACCATATTCGGCAAAAACCGGATTAAAGGATTTATTGGTATTTTCATTTATTTTTCTGGTATATTCAAGGATGGCATATTTAAAATCACTTATATTCATAGGCTACCCCCGTGAAACGGATTAAAAATTATCTATTATGTATATATATTATGATAAATAAATATAATTGTCAATTAAAGATATATTAAATCCTAAAAATCTATTTATTTCGCAGCAAGATCTCCCTTTGCCCCTGCAGGGAAATGATGTTTTCCTTTTCCAATTCAGACAATTTCCTGCTCAAGGTCTCCTGGCTTAAACCGATAAGATTGGCCAGTCCCTGCCTGTTCAGGGGTAATTTAATCAATATACCTTCACTACTCTCCTCTCCGCTTTCCCGGGCCAGATCCAGAAGCAACCGCATGGTCTTTTCCCGGGCATCCTCCAGGGCCAGGGAAATCAGCTTCTGCTCTGTCTCATTAAGACGGTCAGTAATGGAAGCCAGTAAATTAAAGGATAATTCCGTATCAGTCCTGATCAGGTTTTCCAGTTCCTCCTTTCTGAGCATACAGATATTACAATCGGTCACTGCCTCAGCGCTGCTGCCATGTTTTGCGTCCCTGAAGAGGATTAATTCCCCAAAAAAATCCCCGCTCTTTAAAAGACGTAAAATATACTCTCCTCCATCTTTACCGGTGGTAAATAATTTTACCAGGCCTGATTCAATAATATAGATAAACTCATCAGGCTCATCCTCCAGGTAAATAATCTCACCCCTCCTGTATTCTCTCTGCTGGATCAACCTCTCCAACCTGGCAACTTTATCTTCATCCAGTCCGGCAAATATGGGTACTTTATAAATACAACTATCTCCATGACAATGCCTATGTTTACAGGAGGCCATACAATCATTCCTTTCTTTGATAAAAATTCTCCTCTTATTTTACAATTCGGCATAAATTACTTATAGCCTTTTATAATCACCCTGATTCTGCCAACATATCTATACCGAATTGAAATAAAAATCTCTGCTTACAGCAAGCAGAGATATCCTTTCTTTCAGCTTATTTATCCAAATATATAATTATCTCTCTAAAGAATATAAGGTCTCACCAGTGTCAAGATTAAAAATCCTGATTTCACTGTCATCGATTATAGCCATGCTAGGAACAGCCGGTTCCTGTTTTGGTAAGGAGATACTGCCCGGATTAAGTAGAATCACATTATCCCTTTCCTCAAGAAGTGGAAGGTGGGTATGGCCGAAAATCAGGAGGCCAGCCCCAAAGCTGCGGGCAAAAGCAAGCCTCTCCTCAATAGTCTCATGCTGATGTCCATGATACAGGACAATCCGGAAACCATTATGTTCATAAACGGCATAACCAGGAAGCGGGTAAGGCAGCACCCAGTTATCTACCAGGGAATCGACATTACCCTGTACAGCCAGCAAATTATAGCTTTTACCTACCGCTTCATTAATTCTCTCTGTCAGGGCAATGGTATTATAACCAGCCGGCAACGGGTTACGGGCACCATGATATAATATATCTCCCGCATGCAGGACCATATCCGTTCCTGCAAAATATTTTTCCGCCTTTTCCCAGGCTGCAAGGCTGCCGTGGGAATCACTGATTACCGCAATTTTCATTACATGACCTCCCTTATAATCTTATATTTATTTTAATTAATCATCATAATCATCTTAATCTGAGAAATATCTTAAAAGGAATAAGAAAAACCTGTACTTAATGCCGTAAAGCCATCCTCCCCACCGGAGAAAAACTGCCCACTGAGAGTGAAATCAATGTTATTGGCCAGGGTATTGCGGTAGATAGGACTTATATAGATCCTGCTGCCATCTAAATTAAGCATGGTCATTAATGTTATCGAAGAAAAATCGTCCAGGGGGTAACCCAGACTGGCACATAAAAGGTCAAGCCTGTCCCCTTTGCCATTCATGAAATAAAAGGGTCCCAATACAGGAATAAGCCTGTTGCTGCCCAGTCCCAGGTATTCCAGCTGCATGGCCAGCCTGGTCTGATAGGAAAGTTCATAACTATAGTCTATCCCTAACAGGAAACTATTACTACTATCCAGGATTTCATCAAAATAATGGCCAAATGCGGCATATATTCCCATATCTTTCAAGTCCCCTTTGATTGTCAGTCCGACTCTCTCCCGGGGAAAGAATGGATTTCTCAGTGAATGGGGTTCCTGGACATAATTCACAGTCAGATCATAACCCTCAACACCAAACCTGCCCCTGACTCCAAATTTCATTTTATTGAAATCTGTTGAAAAGCCGCCTGGATAGGAAGTCACAATGCTAAAGCCGGAATTCCAGTTCAATGGTACATATAACTCCAGGGCATCAGTATATTTGCCGGAACTTTCTCTATCCGCAATAACGGAACCGGGAGTAAAATCAACCGGATTAAGTAATGAGCCGAAAGACCAGGAAACCGGCTGCCGCCCAACGGTCAAGAGAAAATCGTCGAATCTATGCCTGAGATAAAGTTTTCGGGTTAGATAGGAAGGGTTCCTATCTTCCAGCAAATCCAGCAGAGGATCAGTAACTGTAAAGGAATATTGGAGCTCACTGCCGGCTATTTCCAGCAGATATAAATCTATATTCAGTATGTCATTAAAATCAGTTCTGTAATCCCCATCATACCAGGTAGCACTTGCATTGATGTTGTAATCTCCACTGGCTTCAATGGCTAAGACAACCTGACCGGCAATTATAAATATCATAAATAAAAACAGATATTTGCGCATCAAATTCACCTCAACTTCATTTTTTCCACATACTTTGCCCGAAAATAATTACTATCCTCTACCGGAGGTTTTCCAGGGTAAATACTCCTTCCGGTATGTCCGGATTAAACACAATCGATTTGAGAACAACCTCTGTACTGGTATCTCTCCTCAATTTATCTTCCATAACAGAGCGGACCGGATACCAGCGTCCCTCAATTTCCTCCAGTTCCAGCACTGTCAACACCTTTAGCAGTCTTCCGCTCCGGGCATATAATTCTTCCTTTAAGCCTACAAAACGTTCCTTATCAATCCAGGTCTTCCTCCGGTAATAGGCCACCTCTTTCCCTTCCCGGGCTATACCCTCCAGGACATAAGCAGGCCTTCCCCCTACTTCTTCTTCACCGATTATTTCAAAATGATATAAGTCTGTCAATTTATCCGATTCCAGCAAATCCTGATAGGAGAAATCACTGCCCATCATCCCCTGATTGAGCATATGGCCAGAAATCCTGACTAAATCCTCAGCATCAGGGAAGAACATCCATAATTCCTCTCCTCTTTTCAAGAACCTTGTTCCTCTATCCCGTGGGTTAGTAAACTCTACCAGGCTATTATCTTTAGCGGACAAAATCAGCATGCTTTTAACCATCTCTCTCCTGCCGCTCTTGATGATCATCTCCATTTCCGCCCTGGCTGTCTCGATATATTCGTTATCATCCCTCTTCCTGATAATTTCTTCAGCAGTGAAGGCATAGGCCATGGCAGAAAGAACAAGGTTTAAAATAATTAAAAGAAACAATAGCTTTTTTCTCATCCAATCAACTCCCGATAATTATTTATTCTGTTAAGAAAGGAATTCTCCTCTATTTAAGTTTTAGTTTAATATACCTTTTTTAAACATCCCGCATGGCCTCAGTCGGTTCCAGTTTGACTGCCCGCCGGGCCGGGACAAGGCAGGCCATGACAACAATAACTGTACCCAGTATAAAGGCAAAGATGGTATTTTCCAGCGATGAAACTGGATAAATCATTGTATCAAGCAATATATCTGCATCCATCCCTGCCAGGGCCTGGCCGTAATCAAAACCTACTTTTCCCAAATAAGCAGTCAGGAAATAACCGGCCAGTGCCCCAAGCAAACTGCCAATCAGGCCCATGAAACCCCCTTCAATGAGGAAAAGGGACAGAATTTCTTTCTTTTCCAGTCCCAGGGCAGCCATCATCCCGATCTCCCTGGTCCTTTCTCTGATAATCATAATCATGGTATTGATGACAACAATACAGGATAATAGGACCAGGAATACATAAATGAAATTAAAAATAACTTCCGAGAGATCCATCAGAGGGATTAAATCACTGGTTTCCCGATAACTTAAGGCCAGATAGTGTTCCCCCCCTTCCCGCTTTAAGAGCTCCCGTACCTCCGGTAAAACACCTGAAACCATCTCCCTTTCGGGAAGAAAGAGCAATAATTCTGTTACCTGACCGTCCATCTCCAGAAATTTCTGGGCCTGATCCAGGGGAAGATAAAAGACCGCCTCATTGAGCAATTTCAATCCCGTCTCCAGCCTTCCTACAATCTCAAAGGTTACTCCTTTTAGCGAACCAAAGGCAGTATTAAATAGTATGGTTACCCTATCACCTACCCTGGCAGCAAGCTTTTCCAGTAAAGCCGTACCCATGACTATTTCCGGCCGTCCGGTCTGGACCATCCTGCCTTCCTTCAGGTAATCCCCAATATTTGTATATATTAGTTCTTTTTGCGGATTTATCCCCCAGCCGCTCATCGTCACCAGCTCTTCCTCAGTGCTGACCAGGGCAGCAAATTTCAACCTTGGGAGTACCATTTCCACATTCTTGAGATTACCGAGCATCATTATCATTTCATCCAGATTGTCGCCATTAAAACCATCTACTGGATATTGCAGGGATAACAGGCGCTCCTTCTTCAGGTATTCCTGATCAATAATCTTGATATGGCCGGAATTATACTGGATATGGTCAGCAAAAACTGAATCAATCATCCCTACCACTATACCTCTGGCAAATACAACGATCATAACCCCGAAAGCAATGGCTATAATTGATACAGTTGTCCTCATTTTACTGCGGAATAGATTTTTAAAGGCTATTTTCATTAAATATGTCACTACTCTCCCCCCTAATGATGATAAATGGACTCCACCGGGTCCTTATCTGCCGCCCAATAAGCCGGTAAAATACTGGCAAGAAGTGATACCAGTACACCGAAGGCAAAAACTTCAATAAAGGCAATAGGATTCCAGACAGCATAGATTTTACCCAGGACAGGCAGGCCAAAGGAAGCCATATCTATTCCGTATAAGGCTTCAAAATCCAGGCCATAAACAGATAAAAACCAGACTGTTGCTAAACCCAGAATTATACCGATAATTCCTCCAATAATCCCGATCCCTGTTGACTCCAGGACAAAGGTATAGACTATTTCCCTATTCTGCAGGCCCAGGGCCTTCATCATGCCAATCTCTTCCATCCGCTCAAGGGCAGCCAGTATTACTGTATTGATTATAGCTATGGCTGCAATGACCAAAATAATCGTCAGGATAACCTTTTTCTCCATTTCAGCAGCCCCCAGAAAGCTAAAGGCCTCCAGGTCCTCCCAGGAATAAACAGCCAACCTACTATTCTTATTTTTTAAATCTAATTCCAGTTCTTCCGCCACCCTGGCAGCCTGTCCTTTATCCTCCAGCCTGATAATGATCTTACTGGCCTGCCCTTCAACATCCAGAGCCTGCCGGGCCAGCTCCAGCGGAAGATAAACAATATTCTGGTTAACATTAGGGTTACCGGTATGTAAAAGGCCAGCTATCTCCACATCTATGGTATTAAAGGAATTATTCCTATCTTTTACCAGAAGGGTTATATAATCACCGATACCCAGGTCCATCAACTCAGCCAGCCTCTTGCCCAGAACCGCCTTATACTCACCCTGCCGGAAAATATCCCCCTCTACAAATTGCTTATCCAGATTAAAAACCGCCAGAAAATCTTCAGGGATGATACCCTTGCCTATAACCGGCAGGTCATCTATCCCGTTACTGAGCAGGGCAGAAAAACTCAATTCGGCCAGGCTGGCCTTATATCCCGACAGATTCTTTACCTCTGCCAGCAAACCCTCGTCTACAGTAATTAAATTATCCAGAGGGAGTTCATCCTCTTCCTCCCAATAGCCTTCAGCCATTACCTGTAGATGACCGCTTTCATAATCTATAATTGTCTCATAGGAAAGCTCTGTCATCCCGCCAATGAGGGAATCAAAAAAGATATATATTACAATAGCCATGGCAATTATGATTGATGTAAAGATAGTACGGTTACGGTGCCTGACCAGATTCTTGAAGGCCAGTTTAGTCAGAAAAAGCATTGGCCTCCCTCCTTTTATCACCGGCAATCAGGCCATCCCTGATTTCCAGCATCCGCCGGGCATATTCCATCACCAGGGGATCATGGGTGGAAAAGATAAAGGTAGTGCCCAGTTCTTTATTCATTTTCAGCATTACCTTTAAAACCTCTTCACTGGTACTGGAATCCAGATTGGCTGTCGGCTCATCTGCCAGAACCAGTACGGGCTCCTTTACCAGGGCCCTGGCAATGGCCACCCTCTGTTTCTGGCCGCCAGAAAGCTCATGCGGCCTCCTGTTTTCCATCCCTTCCAGGCCGACAGCAGCCAGTATATTTAAAACCCGTTCCTTAATCTCCCTGTTATTATACTTATTGATCAACCTGAGGGCAAACTCCACATTCTCATAAGCCGTCAAAACAGGGATCAGGTTATAGCTCTGGAAGATAAAACCTATATTATATCTCCGTACCATGGCCAATTCTTTTTTATCAAGCTCATTTAATTCTCTTCCATTGAAAATAATCGTACCACTGCTGGGTTTATCCAGGCAGCCAATCATATTTAACATGGTAGTTTTTCCGGAACCGGATGGCCCGAAAACAGTAGTAAACTCTCCTTCCTCTACCTGCAGGTCAATCCCCCTTAAGGCCGGCACCTCAATCTGGCCTTGTTTATAAATCTTCCTGACTACCTTCAATTCCAGTAAAGCCATTTCTTTTACCTCCCCATTACTTTTTATATCTGTATAAATAACTACCTCTTTTTAATGCCATTCTCTACAAAATAAAGCATCTTATCATAAATCTCCATATCATCCATATCTATTTTTCCATCTTCCATAACTAAATCTACTAAAGAGTAGGTAAGAACGCTCAGCATATGAGCCAGCAAATCCAGATCTGCCTCAGGATCTACTTCTCCTTTTTCCTGTCCATATTTCAATAACTGTTTAAAAAAATCATTGTTTCTGTCCATGTTTTCTCCATAGAGCTCATGCAAAAGCTCCTTATCTGCCAGTAACATCTCACCAATTGGTACAAGTCGTGGATTTTCCTTTGCAAACCTGATTCCGCTCAGAAAAACCTCCCGCAGAAGCTGGAAAAAGCCATATTTATCCCTGTTCAGCAACATATCCTTATTTATATATGACATCTTCTTTTTAGCAATAGTTTCCATAAGGTATTTATATAGATCCTTTTTATCCTCAAAATACTGATAAAAACTACCCTTGGCTATACCGGCATTATCTGCGATGGCAGTTACCCTGGCCTTATGAAAGGAATAACGGGAAAATTCGTCAATGGCTGCCTCTATAATCCTCTGTCTCTTCTCTTCAGGTAGATTAAAAAATGTTTCAGTGGGCATTCTGATCTCCTTTCTAAAATATTATAATCATGAAATATGAATATGACTTCATATTCATATGAATCTCTGGTCATATTATACTAAAAGAAAAAAGGATAGTCAAGCCAGATTAACTTTACATTGTTTTGTAAAAAAATACCTGAACTTATAAGTTCAGGTATTGCGGAATAATTAGCTTATATTGTTATGAGTACTGGAATTATCCATACAATTATCCGTCCTAATTACATATTCTTTATACCGTTCATAATCACTGGCCCTGCATTCCACGAGCAATAAAGTGCCATTTTCCTCATAAGCAACCTTCAATACACTGGCCTTTTCATGAAAATAAGACATCAAATCTCCCCGGTCAAAGGGAATCAGGAATTCACAACAAACATAATCTTCAAAAAGATTCTTTCTGACTAAATTGATTAACTCCTCCAGGCCTATTTTTTCTCTGGCTGAAAGATAGACTACATTATCCTTCACCAGGGGAATCTGTATATCTGTTAAATCAGCCTTATTAAAGGCATAAATAATAGGAATATCCTTAACCCCTATTTCTTTCAGTGTTTTGTTGGTTACCTCGATATAGGTCTCATAACGGGGATCGGAACAATCTACAACATGAATTAAAAGGTCTGCTTCTGCCACTTCTTCCAGTGTAGAATGAAAGGCCTTTACCAGGTGATGTGGTAATTTATTGATAAAACCGACTGTATCAGTAAGAAGAAAAATCTTGTTATCAGGCAGGACTATTTTTCTGATAGAGGTCTCCAGGGTGGCAAAAAGCATATCCTTTTCAAAAACCTGTTTATCCAGCGAACCCTGGAAAAGCTCTATCATTTTGTTCATAATCGTTGATTTCCCCGCATTTGTATAACCAACCAGGGAAACCAGCGGTAAACCGCTCCTCTCTCTTTTCTTCCGTTGTATTTTTCTCCTGGAAGTAAGTACATCCAGTTCTTTCTTTAAGCTGCTTATCCTATCCTCAATTTTTCTCCGGTCCAGTTCCAGGCCGGTTTCACCAGCACCCCTGTTGGCAAAGCCTGCCCCGCCGCCCTGCTGGTCATACATCTTCCTTCCTACCAGGCGGGGAAGCATGTATTGCAACCTGGCAACCTCTACCTGAAGTTTCGCTTCTCTTGTCCTGGCCCGCCGGGCAAAAATATCCAGTATCAACATGGTCCGGTCAATTGCCTCTATCCCAAGTTTATCTTCCAGGACACGAATCTGGGAAGGGGATAACTCATCATTTGCAATCAGGAGGTCGGCTTCCGTATAATCGATTAAGCCTTTAAGTTCTTCCAGCTTGCCTTTACCCAGATAGTGACTACTATTAATCTGGTCCATATTCTGGGTTATCTCTCCCACTACCTCTATATCACAGGCAAAAGCCAGCCCCCTTAATTCCTCCATCAGATGAACAAAATCATCTTCCCTATTTCTGTAATCTACCCCAACCAGTATCCCTTTTAACTTCTCATCCATCATTTAACATCCTTTCATAATCCAAAACAGAATGGCCTGTAAATTATCCTGCCAGGTCTGTTTCCAGTACAGCCTTTCCTCTCCATTTACCTTTTCTATAAAAGAAGGTATTTATGAGAGAGCCCAACACCCAGGCTATTAACAATGAAACAAAGACAGCTTCTGGTCTGCCGGTCGGATATTCAGGACTTTGGGTCAGATAGGCCAGACCATAAGCCAGGGGTACCCGGATCAGGATTGTGGTCACCATTGAAATCCACATGGGTGTCATGGTATCACCGGCA
Organism: Halanaerobiales bacterium; assembly: GCA_025451675.1. GTDB lineage: Bacteria > Bacillota > Halanaerobiia > Halanaerobiales > DTU029 > DTU029. The sequence continues at coordinate 12,040 of JANWJZ010000067.1, forward strand.
CCACGCATTACGCCGGATAAGACCTGTGTTACAGCCATAGCAATATACCCGGGTGCCAGAATCTTCATCAAATACATGCTTAAATCAACCAGTTCTGCTGTATCTGTAAATATTCTCATGAGATATTTACCAAATACCAGGATAATAATCGTTATAACTGTGGCGACAGAGACGGCCATCTTCAGGCCATCTTTTGTCCCCTTCTCCACCCTATCTATTTTCCCGGCCCCTATATTCTGCCCTGCATAGGTGGTCATGGCAGTCCCAAAGGAAAAGTTAGGCATCATGGCAAATCCGTCAACACGCATGATGATAACATTAGCAGCAATAACCATCTCACCAAAACTATTGGTCAGGGACTGTACGGCTATCATGGCGAAGGAAAATATAGCCTGGGTTACACCGGAAGGCAGGCCAAGGCGTATAAGCCTGCCTGGAAATCCCCTCTTAAGCTTCAACATCTTTAAATTTAAGTCAAAATGTTCCTTCATTCCCATCAATTTAATCAGACAGAGAATAGCGGAAATACCCTGGGCAATCACTGTCGCCAGGGCAACACCGGGAACACCCATATTAAAACCTGCCACAAACCAGATATCCAGAACAACATTCAGTACTGTTGAAACAAGGAGAAAAATCAGTGCTGAGAAAGAATCGCCCAATCCCCGTAAAATACCGGATAAAATATTATAATAAGAAAAACCGGCAGCACCCAGAAAGAATATCTTTAAATAACCATCACTCCAATCAATAATGGAAGCCGGTGTATTAAGGAATTGTAACAAAGGACGGGTAAGCATCGGGCCAAGAATCATTATAATCAAGGAAGTAAGGGCTGTCAGTGTCATGGAAACACCGATAGTCCGGGAAAGGCCTTCCCGGTCCCTGGCACCAAAATATTGGGAAACCATGATTCCTGCCCCTGTGGCAACACCAACAAAAAGTACCAGGAGGAGATTTAATATCGGCCCGGCACTGCCTACTGCTGCAAGGGCATTATCTCCTATATACCTGCCTACAACAATAGAGTCAGCAGTATTATAAAACTGTTGGGCAATATTCCCTATTAACATTGGAATTGAAAATTCCAGTATTCTTTTCCAGGGGGTTCCCTCAGTCATATCTTTTGCTGCAAACAATTTACTAATTTTTAGCATAACTATAGCCTCCATATCATATATTTCATGTTATATTATAATAAACTACTACATTATTGCATAGATATACACAAAAAATCCCTCCTTATAAGAAATAAGAACGGAAAATTATTAAGGAGAGATTTCCATAATAGCTTTTTAAAGAATTCAATACAGAACTATTTTAACATATTTAATTTTTATATACAAGAGCAAAACTCCAGATAATGAACCCCCATTCAGCTTTTTTTCCTATTATTCCTTTAATATCTTATCATCCCTTTAATATCTCATCATTCCTTTAGTAATCTGGATATTTTTTTATAAATAAGCATAACTACAATACTATTTACCCCGCCCTTGACTAAATTAAAGGGCAGAATAAAAGTAAACAAAAAGCCCCATTCTGCCGGCAGCCCATATAAAGGGAAGATTATAAACTTATTTGATAATAAAGCAAGGAAGCTCATGACCAGGGTTCCACAGATTACACTAATAACGGCAGTCCTTTTACTTTTATTCTGGCTGTAAATCAAACCTGCCGTCATTACAAAGGAACTGCCTACTATAAAATTAGAGAGTTCCCCCACTCCTCCGGTAGTAGTTTTTGTCAAAAAATCCACAATATTTCTGATCAGGACAATCAATACTCCATAAACAGGGCCAAGGCTAAAACTTCCGAGCAAAGCGGGAAGTTCTGCAATATCCAGTTTCAGGTACTCAGGAAAAAAGGGTAAAGGCATCCTGATAAAGGTCAAAAGGTAAGAAGTAGCTGCCAGCAGGGATACTTTTACCAGGGCATTCGTCTTTATCTTCCCCCTGCTCATTGTTTTAGAGCTTACATTCATCTTTAATCCCCTCCAGTAAATGTATTATAATAAATAAAAATCCCTGATATACATCAGGGACAGGACAAATAAAAAACTATCTTCTCCCATCCAGACTTTACTGTCGGCTCTGGAATTTCACCAGATCAGCTCTTTACCAGGTAAAGAGTTCGCGGGCTATACCGCCGGTCGGGAATTTCACCCTGCCCTGAAGATATATCAATTCCTATTTTTAATTGTATCTTCTATAATTATATCATATTAATTAGCCAGGTCAATAGCATTTTACAAATTCTTCTTATCCATTCCCGTATAAATATGCACAGCATCCCGCATAAATTCTGTTATACCAGGCTGTTTTTCAGCAAAATAAGATTCATAATAATCCTTAAACCGGTCGTCTTCAACATAGAGCTGGGACAGGCCGGCATGGGCTTCCTTTGAATAATTATCCCAATAAAAAATTAACCAGCGGCGATGCAGATCTGCTGCTTTCTGTGCCAGCTCACCTCCTGACAATATCACTATACATCCTTACGTTACGTTAAAGTCAAGGGGTTTTTTCAAAGAATTTATCTTCTCCAAAAAATAATTCATTTCCCTAAAAAATAAAGGACAGCAAATCTGTCCTTCTATTTTCCTCCTTATTCAATTAGGACACGCCAGCCAAAAGCATGCCAGATACCAAAATTATCTTTTATGATAATACCCCTCTGGCCTCCCATTGCTGCATCCAGATAATAGGGATAGGCCTTACCCGGGGTAAAATGGCCTTTATAATTGCCGGTGAATACTATATCCACTGCAGCAAACAACAATTCATCTTCCGTTACTTTCAAGGCGACCGTCTGCTGATACATATCACCATAATTAGCCTCATTTATCTTCTGGATATTGCTCTCTTCCTTCAGCAGGTCAATATTCCTCTGCATGGCCTGCATATAGTCTCTTAGCATCTGATAATAAAACTTATAGGAAAAGAAGATATCCTCAATAGCAGCTTTTCTATAATTATCTACCTCTTTTGTCAGGAGATAATTATTCTCCTCCAGAATCTCCAGAAATCCTGCCAGATATTCCAGCAGGGTACTATCGATATTACTACTAATCCGCTCTGCATATACTTCCCTGCCTTCCCGATGCATCTCTTTCGTATCATAGGCAAAGAGGGGTGTGTTGTTAAGGCCAAAGAAGATAAAACTCAGATATTTTTCGTAAAGATTTTTTACTTCAGGAACCTTACTGGATTCCGGGAAGCTGATTAAAAATTTCTCCTGCCTCAGGGCCCTTTCAATTACCTCATCCCAACCAATAACCAGAGCGGCATCTTTAGCTGGCGGTTCACTGGATTCAAGGGACATAATCTCAATGTATTCCCTGAAATCACTATCCAGATAGGCTAAATACCTTCTATAAAATTCATAATCTATCACCGGGAAAAACATACCCTCAGCTGTTTCCACCCTATAGCCACTCATGTTTGTCTCCCGTAAGATTTCTCTTAATTCCTGGTCAGGTATAAACTCTATCTTGTCCATTTCATTAAATCCAGAAAGATCAAAGTCCTTCAAATAAAGGTCCTGCATTTTCTCCTGTATCCTGCTGTTAAAATACTTTTTTTCAATCTCAGGAAGATGAAGCTTCTGCATTATTTCCAGTTCATTGACCAGTCTGCCGGCATCCTCTGGCGCCAGATATATAATATTCTCATCCACCGATTCTATTATAGCCGGCAGTTCCCCCTGCAACCTGTACCAGGGATGAGCAGTATCTCCTGCAAATACCGGGCCTGCCAGGAGAACGTGGAAACATATAAACATTAAAAATAAAATATACTTTTTTTTGCCTGTATTCATCTAAATAACAGCTCCTTTTTACTCTTCTGTACATTTAGACGAATAAGAGATTAAAATGTTCCCGGAACTCACCTAAAAAGTTAAACCCATATGTTCCTTTACTCTGGCCATCGTAGCAGAGGCAATCTCCTGGGCCCTCTCCCGTCCTTTATTTAATATACTCTCAAGATAGCCCTCTTCATTTACAATTTCATTGTATTTTCTCTGTATCGGCCTTAGTGTCTCAATTACTACTTCAACCAGTTCTTTTTTCAAGGTTCCATAATTTTTCCCGCTAAAATGCTCTTCTACTTCCTCCCTGCTGCTTCCTGTCAGCACTTCATAGAGGACCAGAAGATTTTTCACACCTGGTGAAGCAAATTCATAACGGGTTTCCATATTGGAATCAGTAGTAGCCCGCATAATGGCATCCCTGATATCTTCCTCTGAATCCAGGAGCCCGATGGAATGTCTCTTCTTTACTTCCCCGATACTTTTACTCATCTTCATCTCCGGATTATCCAGTCCCATTATCCTGGCTCCACTTTCCCTGAACAGGCCTTCCGGTATTTTGAAAACTTCCCCGTAGAGATGGTTAAAACGCTGGGCAATATCCCTGGTTATCTCAATATGTTGTTTCTGGTCATCACCTACAGGTACCAGATCAGTATCGTACAACAAAATATCTGCTGCCATAAGTACTGGATAATCAAATAAACCTGTTCCAACTGTCTCCATCTCTGCAGATTTTGCTTTAAATTGGGTCATTCTTTCCAACCAGCCTATCGGTGTAACACAATTCAAAAGCCAGGTCAATTCGGCATGTTCATGGACCTGGGATTGGACAAAGATAGTTGACTTTTCAGGATCAATACCGCAGGCCAAATATAAAGCCGCAACTTCCCTGACCTTTTTCCTCAAATAATCAGGTGTTATATTTTCAGGGATAGTCAGTGAATGTAAATCTACAATACAGAAGATATTATCATATAAGTCCTGATTTTCAACCCACAGGCTTATGGCCCCGACATAATTTCCTATATGTATCTGGCCTGTCGGCTGTAGGCCGGAAAAAACCCTTTTTCTCATTTCGACATTTTCTTTCATATTACATACCCCCTATATTTTAATATTTAAGAAAGCAAATAATTTTAATAAAGAAAAGACCCCCGGCAAAGGGTGTCTTAAAAATCCAGGGTAATATCCAGATTATCATCATCTATATCATCGATATCCAGGGTATTTACTGCTACATCTTTTTTTATTTCTTCATCCAGTTCTTCTTCATTATTCAGTAATTCCAGATACCCTTCCAACATGGTTTTTAAACGTATTTTAAATAATTCCCTGGTCTCCTTCAGGCTTTGCAGGGATTTGTACTCTTTCTGTAACTTATCTTTTACTTCTCTCTCCAGCCTTTCCGCCTTCAGTTCTGCCTTTTTAATGATCAAATCTGCTTCCTTATGGGCCTGTGCGGTAATTTCTCTGGCTGTTTCCTGAACAGTCAGGAGAATCCTCTGCAACTTATCTTCCATTTCCTCCTGGGCAGCCACTTTTTCCTTTAACTTTTCATTTTCATCCTGCAGCAGGTTCAACTCTTTCAGCAATCTTTCATAGGCCATGCCTACTTCTTCGATAAACTCGTCCACCTGTTTTACATTATACCCAAAAGTAGTTTTGCTAAACTCGCGGTTATAGATGTCAAGGGGGGAAATTTTCAATAATACCACCTCTTTTCTTTTTTATTTAAATAAAACGATGAATAAGAAGTTTTATTCTGTCACGATTGGAAACGCCACTTATTTCTGCAACCTTTATCCGGCCCCTGCCCCGGATAGAGATAATATCTCCCACTTCAACCCGGGCAGAAGGATCATTCACTGGCTGATAGTTAATTTTTACCTTTTCGCTCTGTATCTCCCGGGAGATTTTACTTCTTGAATCACCAAAACCTGCACTGGCTACTGCATCCAGCCTCATTGAAGGAACAGTGGCCTTGATCTCCTTTATCTGTGTATGGGGAATTACCAGATCATCAGGAGAAATCTCCACTACTTCTACCGGCACTTCATGTACCTTATCAAGATTCAATATAATAAAATCCTTCAGTTCTGCTGCCACAACTACCTGGGCAAACTTATCAGTTACCAGGATATCCCCAACCTTCTCCCTTTTTATACCGGTACCCAAAAGGGCACCCAGAAAATCCCTGTGAGAAACTGACTGGAATTTGAAATTACCTTCTATCTTTAAAATGCTGACCGGATTTTCCACATGATCGGGAAAAATAAAGTCAGGAAAGATGCTGATCCTCTTCCTTTCCGCAGCAGCATAACCACCATCCAGCCTGAAATTTATCTCACTTATCTGTTTTAAAACACCAGCGGCAATTTCAGATTCATAGGGGTTTAAGAAATTGGTCAACTCCTTACTCTTTCTTTTCAGTACTACTTCTACCTTGTCCAGGATATGTCCCAATAAAGCCCTATCCTCTTCCCGATGGAGATGGGAAGTCAATCTTTCCCTATCGATCAATTCCGTAACACTCCTTTTACTGTTTAAATTCCTAAATCCAGTGCCAGGTAATATAACATCTTCAATATAAAGCTACGCAAAATTCTTAATAACAGAAGGGCAATCAGCGGAGAGAAATCCAGCCCCCAACCAACGGTAGGCAGATATTCCCTGATTGGCCTCATTATCGGTTCAGTGAATTTATATATTATTCTCAGGAGATTCCGCCAATTGGGATGGTAAATATCCGGTGCCAGCCAGCTGATAAGCGCTCTAATAATAATTAACCAGGCAAGTATATCAAAGACTGTAGTTATTATATATCTAAAAAAGTACATGATAATCCTCCCCTTGTATTGCTCAATACTCCCTTTCTCCAAAAAGGGAAATCCCTATTCTAATTATAGTGGCCCCTTCTTCAATGGCTACCTCAAAATCATTGCTCATCCCCATGGATAATTCCTTTAAATTATATCCTTTCTCATTCATTTTTCCCCGGATAACAGCTAATTCTCTAAATACCGGCCTAACTTCTTCTGGATTTTCTACATAAGGTGCAATCGTCATCAAACCCTTTATCTCGATATTACTTAAATTACGTGCTTCTACTAAGAAATCCTCCACTTCCCCTGCTTCAATTCCAAATTTATTTTCATCACCTGCCACATTGACCTCCAACAAAACCGGCATTACCCTATTTTGTTTAGCAGCCCATTTATTTATCTCTTCAGCCAGGGACCAGCTATCCAGAGAATGAATCAGAACACAATTTTCCATCCTCAGGAGATATTTTACTTTATTCCTCTGTAAATGGCCGATAAAATGCCATAAATACTCTGGCCTCTCTTTATATTTCTCCCGCAATTCCTGTACCCTGTTCTCTCCAAAAAATTGTAGGCCTTTTTTATGGAAAAAATCGATTTTCGCTAAGGTTTGATTTTTACTTACTGCCAGCAAAAGTATCTCTGCAGGGTCACGTCTCGCCTTTATAGCAGCAATTTTGATTCTATCCTGTATATCTTTTAAACGGGATATAAGCTCTGTCTCTTCCAGATGCAAATTTTACACCCCTCTTCCATAGTCAAGGACTTCAGGATTGGTGACAACATGGGCTCCCAGATCTATACCTTCCACGATTACCATTTCCCTGTTGCCATTTAAAACCCTTACCTGAACAAAACTATAATTATTCCTTAATGAGTCATATATAAGTACTCCCTCACCGGCAGTGGTTGTGAAAATTGCCTTCCTGGGAATGGCAATCCCCCGGTGAATGTTTTTTATAAAAAGGAAGTTGACCCTCCGGGTATTTAACCATTCTTGTGGAAAAATATTCAATCTTATAGTCAGAAACCCCTCTTCATTCTCAATTTTTTTATCTATTACAGTAGCTTCAATTAAACCCTTACCCAGCTCATCCGCCTGTATAAAGACAGTCTCCATGATCCTGTACCTGCTTACTTCTTCTTTATCACAGGGGATGACCAGATACATAGTATTATTTTTAATAATCCTGAATAGGGCCTGTCCTTTTCTGATATATTCATTATTAAAATTCTGTTTAAAATTTCTTCTATAAGTCTTATATTTATCTAAAGTAATATCATTAATATTATTAAAAGTCAATTCTTCTTCCAGGCCATCTGTAGCATAACTCAATAAACCAGCGTGGTGGTTATAGATAGTCCTATCTGCAATTCTGGCAATCTCTTCACCGTAGGCCACCCTTTTTCCTTCACTGGACAGTAGTTTTACAAAACCAGATTCAGGAGATCTATAAACTATTTCATCCCTGATCAGCAACCCCTCCGTCCGGAAGCCATCCACTACTTCTGTGTAATCAGCTATAAGTATATCTACCCGGTTCCTGACTGTATAAAAATAAACAGAGAAAAAAATCAGGAATAAAAAGAAGATTAAAAGGAAGAAGAAAGGCCTGGCATCTTTAGTAGCCTTTTCATTAAAATTATTAATTAATTTCTTTTTTTCCTCCAGTAAAAAAAGATCATTACTTCCCCGCATATAATCATCCCTGTAATTTATAACTACTGATCCAGAAAAATTATACTGGCCATCCTGCCGGTTTTGCCCATTTCTCTCCTGTAGGAATAAAAATATCTGTCCTCGCGATATGTACAGAGATTAGCAGGCAATATATTATCCCTGGCTATCCCCGCCTCTTCCAGGACCATCATATTGGCCTGCCATAAATCCAGGAGATAGCTTTCCTTTCCTCTATAAACAATAAATTCTTTATATCCGGGGAAAACTCCTTTGAATTCCACAATTACTCTTTCATTGACTTCATAGAAATCCCGGGAAATAGATGGCCCCAATGCCACCAGAATATCAGCCGGCTCTGAGGAAAAACTTTCCCTCATCTGCAGGACAGTCTGCCGGGCGATTTTCTTAACCGTCCCCCTCCAGCCAGCATGGGCCAGGGCTACTACCCTTTTTACAGGATCAAGGAAAAACAGGGGTACACAATCGGCATAAAAGGAGATAAGGGGCAGCCCGGCTGTTGCCGTGATAAGGGCATCAACCCCGGGAATGCTGTCATGATAATCCAGGGCCCCCGCTCCCTCTTCCTGGCCAGTAACTACATAGGTTTCTGCGCCATGGACCTGCTCTGCGGCCACAAAGGACCCCGGATCAATTCCCAGTGAAGCGGCAATTTTCTTTCTATTTTGCAGAACATCCTCTTTTTTATCACCAACATGCAGGCCCATATTCAATGAAGCATAGGCCCCGGAGCTTACCCCGCCGATCCGGGTGGTGAAATAAGCCCTGGCAGCATATTGGCCAAAAATGTCTATTTTCAGGTATATCAAATCTCCATCTTCTACCCAGGAAAACAAAATCTACGGCCTCCTCAATCTTTCGACTTCTCTTTAAGTAAATCCTCCAGTTCCCTTATGAATATATTCAAATCCGTAAACTGCCTGTATACTGATGCAAACCTTACATAGGCAACCTCATCCATTTCCTTGAGATAGTTCATGACCAGTTCGCCGATCTCTGTGCTGTGAACCTCCTGTTTCATCTCATTACGGAGGGTTTTTTCCACATTATTAACCAGTTGGTCCAGCTGTTCCTGAGAAATAGGCCTCTTTTCACAGGCCTTTAAGAGGCCGGTCTTAATTTTATTCCGGTCAAATAATTCCCTATGGCCATTCCTTTTTATAACCATCAGGGGAAGATCTTCAATCCGTTCATAGGTAGTAAACCTTTCTTTACAATTCAGGCATTCCCTCCTGCGCCTGATACAGGTATATTCCTCTGTATAACGGGAATCGATCACCTTACTTTCCCTGTGTTCACAATAGGGACATCTCATTTCTGCCAGTCCTCCAATATCTCCAGCTTTCTTTCCCTAGTATAACACAAATAAAATTAATTTTAAACCTTATCTTCGTCCAGCTCGACCAAAATTACGTCTTCTCCGATTTTCCTGATTTCACTCCAGTGAATAATCTGATCATTTTTCTTCAGGAAAAAATTAAACAATCTGTTTTGATGGGCAGGAACTACAAAGGCTTTTACCTGGCCGTTTTCTACCTCTATATCTATATCATCGATATATCCCAGTTTTTTCCCCCTTTTAATATCAATTACATCCTTTAACTTTAACTCAGAGTTTTTCAACACAGACAGCCCTCCTTATACTTCTCGTAAAATAGAATTCAAAATTATTATATGAAGGAAAAGACTGCAATGTGAAAAAAGAAAAACTGCCTCTTGGCAGTTTTCCAGAAGTAGTATATTTTCCCTATGTAAATGGTTTCAAAAGATCAATATCAATCAATTTAAATTCTTTATATAGAGGTTTTACTTCATAAAGGGTTTTTATCTCTATTTTATTGAATTTATCCTCCAATTTAACTAACTCTCTATCCTCAACATACTCTATTTTTCCCTTTTTATCTAACCCCTGTAGCAACTCCACTATTTTCAACCTGAATTCCAGTTTCTTCTCACCATCAATACTCTCTGCTTCTTCTATACAGAGAGGTGGTAAAAGGACACACCACCAATTGGAGCCTTCCCCTTTGCCAAGGATTACTTTCAAGGCTTTATAATTTCCGGCTATTAATCTAAACTCATCATAGGTTCTTGTCGGAAAATAATATTCTCCCAGTTCAACCCTTGCCTTATATTTAACAGCCTCCTTCTCCAGGATTGTATTGAGATATTCCTCCAGTTCCATAATATCTAAATCCAGATTACCGGAAGAAGCTAAAAAAGCTATATATTCAGTAAGCCTTTCCCTTACTAATCTTTTTATATACTGATCCCTGGGCGAATTGGTATTTGCTATGACATGTAAACGCAGGAGCTTGTCTTCAGCAAAAGCATTAATAAATTCTTCATTATCTCCAGTCTGAAAAGCACTATTTACATTAATGCTCATCAGAATGATGCACAGAAATATAAGAAAGAAAATTATGCGCAATTTTTTAAAAAACATCTCAAATGTCCTCCCTCACATGCCTTCTTAAACGTTTTAAAGCCGCCTTCTCCAGGCGGGAAACCTGGGCCTGGGAAATACCTATTTCATCGGCAACCTCCATCTGGGTTTTTCCTTCATAAAAGCGAAAAGACAGGATAAGTTTCTCCCGATCACTTAATTTCCGGAGAGCCTCACGTACAGCAATACCCTCCAGCCAGCTTTCATCTTCAGATTTTTTATCACTGATCTGGTCCATGACAAAGATAGGATCTCCTCCATCATGATAAATTGGTTCAAATAGAGAAATGGGATCCTGTATCGCATCAAGGGCAAAGATCACTTCTGATCTGGGTATACCTAATTCTTTTGCTATATCATTGAGAGAGGGTTCCTCCGCATTTTTATTTTTCAGGCTTTCCTTTACCTGTAATGCTTTATAGGCAGTATCCCGCAGAGAGCGGCTGACCCTGATTGAATTATTGTCCCGCAGGTATCTCCTGATTTCACCAATAATCATAGGAACAGCATAAGTGGAAAACCGTACATTTTTACTGAGGTCAAAATTATCAATAGCCTTCATCAGCCCGATACAACCTACCTGAAAAAGATCATCTACATTCTCTCCCCTATTATTAAAACGCTGTATAACACTGAGAACAAGGCGCAAATTACCGGTTACGATGGTATTTCGGGCTTTCTTATCTCCTTCCTGCATCTTCCTGAATAAGGCCCTCATTTCTTTATTTGTCAAAACAGGCAGTTCAGATGTGTTGACTCCGCTTATTTCCACTTTGTTCCCCATCTTAATTCCTCCCGCTCTGTTTTCGCTTCTTTTTCATAACTATCGGCACTTTTATTTTCATTATTTCCCATATCTTCTGTTTTATACCTGGTACATATTGGTCAGAACTGGATTATCAAAAAAATAAGGAAGGGATTAAAACCCCTTCCTTCAAAACTATTACCAGCTTTTTATTTTTAAATATTTTCCCAGGTTACCATATACTACAATACTATATCAATTTGGCAACCTCTTTCCTTAACTTCCGTATGATTCTTTTCTCCAGCCGGGAGATATAGGATTGTGATATCCCCAGTAAATCGGCCACATCTTTCTGAGTTTTTGTATTACCGGAATTCATCAGGCCAAACCGGAGAACAAGGATCTTTCTTTCCCTTTTCGTCAATGATTTCATGGCTGTCCTTAATAGTTCCCTGTTAACCTCTGACTCTATATTTTTATAAATAATGTCCGCATCGGTACCCATGATATCAGATAGTTTTAATTCATTACCATCCCAATCTATGTTTAAAGGGTCATCAAAGGAAAGCTCTGCCTTCTTCCTGTTATTTTTCCTTAAATACATCAGTATTTCATTTTCAATACATCTGGAGGCATAAGTGGCCAGCTTAATATTTTTTTCCACATCAAAAGTCCGTACTGCTTTAATTAAACCAATTGTACCAATGGAAACCAGGTCTTCTATATCAACACCGGTATTATTAAACTTTCTGGCAATATATACAACCAGGCGCAGATTATGCTCAATTAATAACTTTCTGACCTCCTCCTCTCCTGCCCCTAATCTTTCCAGGAGATAGGTTTCTTCCTCTTCTTCCAGGGGAGGTGGCAAAGTCTCACTGCTGCCCAGATAATAAACGGGCGAGCGGTATAAGCCTATTTTCTGCAGAAAACGTATCCAGCAGATTTTCAAACGTAATTTGAAGATTAAAAAATACTTCCTGAACATAATTCTGCCCCTTTCATATTTGTTCTACATTAAGTAATTTGGGATGAATGAGGGCCTGGTAGGAATTATCCAGGTCCAGCATCCTCCTGCTTATTCCTACGACACATTGTTCTACCCTGATTAGCTCATCCTTGTATGAAAGTTCTACACAATCTGGCCTGAAACCTAAAAGCAATCCCTTTTCCTCTCCCAGATCTGAAAATGGTAGGAGACGAATCCGGTTGGCAAAATTATACTTCTGAAAAATCTCCACCAGGTCCAGATCACAGTTTTCGCAGGCCATTATCTCTTCCTGTAGATTCTCGGGAAATAAGGGAAGTAAGTCAGCCAGATTAACTACAATAACCGGAAAATTACTGATCGGGTCAGTTAAACTATTCCCTGTATCCAGTAAACCGGTTAAACTGACCCCCCTGTTCTGACAATAAATCACTGTAGGTAGATAAAATTCATCCGGTAACTTATATTTCTGTAAAATTTTCCAACCTGTATTGCCCAGAATAAGCAACACAATCAGGCCGATTATTATCTTAAGAATGCCTGAATTAAAAGGAGAGCCACCATAGACATAGAAGATAGACAAAGTAGTACCAATAGCTATAAAAGTAATAAGATAAAGGTTTCCCAGGGTTTTTACAAACCTGGCTCTCGTTAATCCAGGAAAAGAAACCTTTAAAATCAGGATAGCGGTTATTATATTTAAAAGTATATGTAAAGTAAAATTAATAAAAAATTTAAAACTGAGCTGTTGAAGAAAAAAAACAGCTAAAAGATAAAGATTGGCTATATTGGCTCCAAGGAAAAGTCTGAACCAGCTGAATTTCATTTCCATTATATTGGCTGTTGCCCAGATAATGGCAATAGTCATTAAAAAATTATTAAGTAGAGTGATATCAGCATAAATAACCATAGGCTTATACACCTACTTATCCTTTCAATTTAAATATATGATAAAAATTCACTTTTATAACTGCATTATTTATCTTAATTTGTCAAATTACCATTAAAGGAAAAAATCTCGATACAGAAATGTATCGAGATTATAATTCGCTAATTGTCTTGCTCAAGCTTTCTGCCTGCGCAGAAATGCCGGAATATCTAAATCATCTCCGGTAAAGCTTTCTATATCAAAATCCTCTACCAGTTTTTCTTCTTCTTTTTTCCTGGCTGAATTTTTGCCATCAAAACCGGTAGCAATTACTGTTACCTGCACCTCTTCATCAAAGCTCTCATCTATAACAGCACCTAAAATAATATTGGCATCCGGGTCAGCAACTTCCTGGATGACACGGGCTGCTTCGTTGGCTTCATGTATACCCAGGTTCAGGCCGCCGGTTATATTCAATAATACCCCTTTGGCTCCTTCAATGGAGGCTTCCAGTAAAGGAGAAGCTATGGCTATTTTTGCTGCTTCAACAGCCCGGTTTTCTCCCTTGGCTCTACCAATACCCATTAAAGCTGAACCAGCATCAGTCATGATTGCCTTTACATCAGCAAAATCAAGATTTATAATTCCAGTAATGGTGATTAAATCTGAAATGCCCTGTACGCCCTGCCGCAGGACGTCATCGGCTATTTTAAAGGCATCAAGGAGGCTTGTCTGTCTTTCAGCTACCTCCAGTAAACGGTCATTAGGAATTACGATCAATGTATCTACACATTCCTTTAAAATTTCAATTCCCTGTTCAGCCCTTTCCATCCTTTTACGGCCTTCAACTGTAAGTGGTTTGGTAACAACAGCTACAGTAAGGGCACCAAGGCTTTTAGCAATTTCTGCAACTACTGGAGCAGCTCCTGTTCCGGTCCCGCCGCCCATACCGGCAGTAACAAAGACCATATCCGCACCTTCCAGTGCTTCAGCTATTTCTTCCCGGCTCTCTTCTGCAGCCTCTCTGCCAATGGCAGGGTTTGAACCAGCCCCTAACCCCCTGGTGATTTTCTGCCCGATCTGGATAGTCCTGCTTGCATTTGAGGATAATAAAGCCTGGGCATCAGTATTAATTGCTATAAATTCTACTCCCTCAAGCCCTTCTTCAATCATTCGGTTGACAGCATTATTTCCACCACCACCTACACCTACAACCTTTATAGTAGCAAATTGTTCAATCTCTGTACCTATTTCAAACAATTTCTGTTACCTCCCCATATTAAAACCATTCAAAAAATCTTTTTATTTTGTTGAAAAAATCCCCTACGACATCTTTATTCTTATCAGTGCTATGTTTATAGTAACGGGCACCGTATTCAACCAGACCAACAGCTGTTGAGAATATAGCTTTAGGAACTTTACCGTCCTTTTTAATATAAACTGGATTATCAATGACATCCGACAGGCCATTCAGTAAATCCGGTTCTCCCAGCCGTACCGGAAGTTTTAAAATTTCCGAAGCTAATATATCTGTACCTTTTAGCAGGGAAGCGCCGCCAGTTATAACAAGCCCGGCAGGTGTCACATCCCTTGGGCCAACCCGGTCCAGTTCTCTTCTTACAAGGGTAAATATTTCCTGCATCCGGGGTTCAATAACCTGGCAGAGGCTTTTCAGTGATACCTCTCTGGTATCCTTCCCGCTGGCAGTGGCAATTGTGATATATTCATCTTCACCAACAAGGCTGCTTAAAGAACAACCATATTTAATCTTGATATTTTCTGCCTCCACTATAGGTGTCCTTAAACCTACAGCAATATCATTACTGACGTGGTTTCCTCCGATAGGCAAGACAGCTGTATAACAGATGCTTCCTTCCTGAAAAACTACTAAATCTGTAGTACCACCACCGATATCCACCAGTACTACACCTAATTCTTTCTCATCTTTTGTCAGAACTGCTTCACTGGAAGCAAGCGGCTCCAGTACTATATCATCAACAGCTAAGCCTGCCCTTGCTACACTTTTTACCAGATTCTGTATCGACGTAGTTGAACCGGTAATAATATGGGTCTCTACCTCTAACCTGACTCCTGACATACCTAAGGGATCCTTAATGCCAGAGCATCCATCTACTATAAACTCCCTGGCCAGAACATGCAACATCTCTTCTTCAGCAGACAAAGGAACAATCCTGGCTGCTTCCATGACCCGTTGTATATCAGTCTCTTTGATTTCCTTCTCTTCTCCGGTAACTGCTACAACACCGTGGCTATTCAATGAGGAAATGTGGGCACCTGCGATTCCAACAAAAGCTGAATCTATATTAATTCCTGCCATTCTTTCTGCTTTTTTATAGGCATCCCTTATGGCTTTACTGGTTTCATCTATATCCACTACAATTCCTTTACGTAAGCCATGTGAAGGAGAGAGTCCAATACCGATTATATTTATATCATTGTTTGCTTCATTGACTTCTGCGATTATAGCACATATCTTTGTAGTTCCGACATCAAGTCCAGTTATGATCCTGCGACTTCCCACAGATTTTACCTCCTCCCCCAGACAATACTAACCCTTAAGATTAAATTCAACATCCAATGAAAAACTCCTCTTTTTAGGAAAAAAATAATATTATTCTAATTTTACCACAGGTTTATTGATAATCTTTAGATCAATATATTCCACTGCTAAGCCCTCTTCCTGTATCTTGTTCAGGATCGATTCCAGTACTCGAAATTTCTCTACTAATCCAACAGGTTGGCCTATATAAATTGTTATCTTGTCACTATAGGCTACAAGACTATTCTCCTCCCTCTGATAATCTATCAGGTCGATTTTTCCCCTGTTTTGCAGTGTTATTACCTCCAGAGCCTGTACAATCTTCTCCATTACAGGAGTAAATTCCAGGTATTCATTCTGAAAGGAATATCCAACTCCTTTTATTTCCGGTACCTTGACCCGGTTAACAATGGAATTATTCTCGATAATAAAACCATCACTGCTAAATAATATATAGCTTTCATTATTGATAATTCTGCCAACCGGGTCCCTTTCCTTAACCTGAATCCATAAGCTATCAGGGTAACTTTTCCTGATCTCCAGATCCTTTATATAGGGTATAGCTAAAAGGCTTTCTTTTAATTTATTTTTATTTAAAAAGAATAGATTAGTATCATAATAGGAATCCAGGTACTGTTCCAATTCCACCCTGTTCAATATATTTAAACCATACAACTCAATATACCGGATATGGAAAAAGGGGGAGAGAGTAAAGGAAATAAGGGCTAAAAGACTGATAAAAGCTATTATATAATAAAGCAGCTTATTATCGGACATGGTTGAATTCCCTACCCTCAGGCCATTTCTCTAAGTTTTTTTTTCATTTTCTCCAGAAATAAATTGCCAACCTCATATACATCTCCAGCCCCCATGGTGATGACAAGATCTTTGCTGCGTACTATGCGGGTTAAATAATCAGCTACATCTTCCTTTTCAGCAATAAAGTCTACAGGGAAAGTTTTTTTCCTGGCAATTTCTTCACTTAATCTTCTGCCATCAATACCTGGTATAACTTCTTCCCCGGCCGAATAGATCTCTGTAATGATCAGGTGCTCGATATCTTTAAAGGAATGGACAAATTCCTTCATTAAATCCCTGGTTCTTGTATAACGGTGTGGTTGAAAAACCACAATAATCCGCTCATAACCGGTATTTCTGGCTGCCCTTATTGTTGCCTCTATTTCTGTAGGATGATGGGCATAATCATCAATGACCAGTATATCTCCCAGTAACCCCTTCTTTTCAAAACGCCGTTTTACACCAGTATACTTCTCTAATCCTTTTTTTATTTCTTCATAATTCATACCTGCTTCCAGAGCTATTCCTATTGCAGCCAGAGAATTCAGGATATTATGCCTGCCAGGGACTTTAAGATTAATATTGTCAATCTTTTTTCCCTCTATTGTCAATGTATATATGCTGCCAAATGGATAAAGTTTAATATCTTCAGCCCTTATATCACCTTTTTCGATACCATAAGTAATTACTCTGGAATCTGAACTATCCACTAAATTCATTAGTTTTCCATCTTCAGCATTCAGGATTATTCTTCCCTCCCGGGGAACCTTTCGGAAAAATTCTGCAAAGGTCTGCAGTAATTTATCTTCAGAACCATAATAATCCTGGTGATCCAGTTCCAGATTTGTAACAGCAATTATCTCCGGATCATAATAAAGCAGTGAACCATCACTTTCATCTGCCTCTGTAAGCAGATACTCACCTTTTCCGGCATATACATTACCATTAATTATATCCAATTCTCCACCCAGCATAATTACAGGATCCTTTTTGCCTTCCAGCAATAATACCGCAGTCATCGCTGTAGTGCTTGTTTTACCATGTGTTCCCGAGATGGCAATACCCCTAAGCCCTTTCATTAATTCAGCCAGCATTTCTGCCCTCTTTAATACCCTTAGCCCCTTCTCTCTGGCATATCTTAACTCAGGATTTGATTCCGGGATGGCACTGGTAATTACAACCAACTCTGCTTCCCGTACATTCTCTTCATGGTGCCCTACAAATACTTTTATCCCTTTGCTTCTTAACCTATCCAGGAGATGAGAATCCTTCACATCTGAACCACTGACAATATAGCCTTTTCCTGCCAGAATCTCCGCTATACCACTCATGGAAATGCCGCCAATACCGATAAAGTGTATTCTCTTTATATTTTCCTTCACCTTAACCACCTCTTTTTTCGCCACAGCTATATCCTATGAAAGAAAAAACAAAATGTTACTGTCTTCTCTCATTTACCAACCCTTCTATTAAATTGACCAGTCTGTCCGTAGCATCCGGTTTACCCAGCTTTTTGCTCTGCCGTGCCATCTCCCTTAACCTTTCTTCATCACCCAGTAATTCCTCTATCTTTTCAATAAGGAGCTTACCGCTTAAATCCCTATCCAGTATCACCACTGCTGCCCCCTGTTTTTCCAGATTCCGGGCATTGTATTCCTGATGATTTTCTGCTGCATGGGGATAGGGAATAAGTATTGCCGGTATCCCTTTAGCAGTAATTTCTGCAATGCCTGTTGCCCCTGCTCTATAGACAATCAAATCTGCCACAGCATAGGCATATTCCATCTCCTTTAAATAAGGCAAAATCTTATAATGCCTGTTCTTTGTAAGAATAATTCCGGCCTCCTCTATCTCCTGCAGGACCTGTTGGTAATTCTTCTGTCCGGTAATCTGTATAATTTGCACCTTATCATTACCGGCAAAATATTTATAAACCGCCAGCATTGCCCTATTGATACTCATGGCCCCCTGGCTGCCGCCAAAAACCAGGATGGTCTTCCGTCCAGCAGTAAGGCCCAGTTTCTCCAGGCCAGTTTTTCTGTCAGTATCCAGAATTGCTTTCCTGACCGGATTACCTGTAACTGAAAAGTTCCCTCTTATCTTCTCCGGAAAATAATCCCGGGCAGCAGCGAAATTAAGGGCAATAATATCAACTTTTTTGGCCAGAATTTTATTGGTAAAACCGGGATATACATTCTGTTCGTGGATGATCGAGGGGATCTTTAAATTAGTAGCCGCCAGAACTACCGGGCCAGCAACAAAACCACCGGTACCCAGGACCACATCCGGTCTAAAATCCTTAATGATCCTTCTGGCCTGAAAATAACCCAGCATGGTTTTAGCTATTGCAGTGAACAATTTAGGGGACAACTTTCTCGGTAAGGGAGCTACCTGTACTTCCTCATAGGGCAATCCTTCCCCTGTAATTATGGTCCTTTCCAGGCCGCCCTTTGAACCAAGGTACAGTATATCCCATCCCTTTTCCTGCAAAGCCCTCGCTACGGCCAGGGCAGGATATATATGGCCACCGGTTCCGCCACCAGTTATAATCGCTTTCATAATAACACACCTCTTATCTTCTATATTATTCCAGGGCATGACGGGAAATATTCAGTAATATGCCTACTGAAGATAACATGATAAGCAGAGAAGTTCCTCCATAACTTATAAAAGGCAGGGTAATTCCAGTAATAGGCATAGAGGACGTTACAACGGCTATATTAATTAACGCCTGTAGTATAATCATGGAGGTTATCCCGGTAGCCAGCAAAGAACCGAATAAATCGGGCACACTGAGGGCTATCTTTAATCCTCTCCAGGCCAGGAGAAAAAAGAGGAAGAGGACCAGGAGAGTCCCGATTAAACCCAATTCTTCCCCGATTATGGCAAAGATAAAATCTGTACCTGGTTCCGGTAGGTATAAAAACTTCTGCTTACTCTGCCCTAAACCGACACCAAAGATACCTCCTGAACCCAGGGCAAGTAAAGACTGGATAATATGATAACCAGTATCAAGGGGATCTGACCAGGGGTCAAGAAAAGAGAACAATCTCTCCCGCCTGTAATCTTCACTATATATAAATAACAGTAAAAGGGGAATACTGACCAGAATCAATAGGCCAAGATGGGCATACCTGGCCCCGGCAACAAATAACATCAAGAAAACTGTACCTGCAATGTTGATGGCTGTACCCAGGTCAGGCTCCAGAAGGATTAAGAGAAAAACAATTCCCAGGATGATCAGGGGAGGCAAAAGCCCCTCTATGAAGGATTTAACCTTTTCCCCCTTCCTGGCAAAATATTGGGATAAATAGATGACCATACCCAATTTGGCCAACTCAGAAGGCTGAATCCGGATTGGACCAAGGACAATCCATCTCCTGGAACCACCAACCACCCTTCCTATTCCCGGAATTAAAACCAGGATTAGAGCTATTAGCGTCATGATAAGTATTAATTTAGCATGTTTCTGATATATATGATAATCCAGATTCATAAAAAAGATCAGGGCCAGGATACCAATTATAGACCAAAGTAACTGGTGTTTAAAAAGGTAAAAGCTATCATTATAATCTTCCAGAGCCCGTATTGAGCTGGCACTCAAAATCATTATAAGTCCAAGTAACATCAAAGTAATGACTACTGAAAGCAGGATATAATCAACGGTCTTCCTGTTTTCCAAGGTCCAATCCCCCTTATACCCTATCCCTTTCTTTCTTCCTGGCGGGTAAGCAACATCTTTCTAACCATTTCCTGAAATTCCCTGCCCCTTTCCTGATAACTTGTATACATATCCCAACTTGGGCAGCCAGGTGACAGGAGTAAAATATCTCCCTTCTTTAAATGGCTGGTAGCAATCTCTACTGCTTCTTTCATATTATCTGCTATATGTATATTTATATTGGAAAAACCACTCTTTAATGCCTCTTCCTTTAGCTTAAATCTGGTCTCTCCCAACAGTACCAGAACCCTTACCCGCTCTTTGATAACCCTGCCCCATTCTGTAAAATCCGCATTCCGGTCCTGGCCGCCAGCTATAAGGACTATGGGGCTTTCAAAGGATTGGATACCCTTTATGGCTGAATCGGGATTAGTTGCCTTTGAGTCATCGATAACAAGGATATCATCGTTTTTTAAATAGAAGACTTCTTCCAGCCGATGTTCTCCGCCTTTAAAATTTTTTACCGTATCCCTTATTATCTCCACTGGCACACCAAGTAGATGGGCAGCAAGGGCAGCAAAGGTCACATTCTGTATATTATGCGATCCCTTCAATGGTATCTCAGCAGAATCCATGATTTCCTCTTCCTGCTCCCCTTCAATAAATATAAGTTTGCCATCTATTAAACTTATACCCCTATCCACTCTTTTTTCCAGGCTGACCTGGTATAATGAACCGGGGAAATCTGCCACTGCCCTCATGACATCCTGATCATCATAGTTGACAATGGCCAGGTCTTCAGCTGTCTGGTTTTCAAAAATCCGTTTCTTGGCCAGCCAGTAGTTTTCCAGTGTTTTATGTCTATCCAGGTGATCTGGAGTAAAGTTCAAAAAGATACTGATATCAGGCCTGAAGTCCTCTATTGTCTCCAGTTGGAAGGAACTGATTTCCACTACCAACCAGTCCTCTTTACCAGTATCCCCTATCTCTCTAATCAAGGGAGTACCGATGTTACCAGCAACTATTACCTTGCCAATCCCGGCCTTTTGCAGAATTTCTCCCGTCAATTGGGTAGTCGTCGTTTTACCATTTGTGCCAGTAATGGCAATGATCTTCGCCTCTGTAAATTGATAGGCCAGTTCTATCTCGCTGATAACCGGAATTCCCCTCTCCCGGGCCCTTCTAAAAAAAGGTATATCCAGTGGCACCCCGGGACTGACCACTATTAAATCACAGGAAAGGCACTTCTCTCCATGACCACCCAGTTCATATTCAATCTCCATATCTTTCAGCTTTTCCAGTACATTTTTCAATTCATCTGCTGTTTTGCTGTCAGAAACTACCAGTTCCGCCCCTCGCTGATAAAGAAACTCCGCAGTAGCAATCCCTGTCCTGCTTAAACCGATTATGGCAATCCTTTTATCCTTTACCTCCAACATAGAAAATCCCCTTTACTATTATAGAATACAAAAACATTAACGGATAATGTAATAAGAAAGCAGGCCCAGAATGGCCAGTATTATACTGCTGATCCAGAAACGGGCAACTATTTTCTCTTCCTGCAGTCCGCCCAGTTCATAATGGTGATGGAGGGGAGTCATCCGGAAAATCCTCTTACCTCCACTTAATCTAAAATAGGCTACCTGAATCATCACCGATAAAGCTTCCGCTACATAGATGCCACCAATAATCACCAGGAAAAACTCTGTACCGGTAAGTACTGCTATGGCCGATACAGCGCCGCCCAGGGCCAGGGCACCAACATCTCCCATGAAAACCTGGGCTGGATGACTATTAAACCATATAAAGCCCAGGCAAGCCCCGCTGACAATCAGGCCAAATAGAGCCAGTTGTTTATATCCCAGAGCGGAACAAAGTGCAGACAGGGCAGTACAGACAATAAAAGTAACCCCTGCAGCCAGTCCATCCAGGCCATCTGTCAGGTTGACAGCATTAGTGAAGCCAACCACTATAAATACAATAAGAGGAATAAGCCAGTAACCTGGGTTAAAGGTCCAGCCTGTAAAGGGAATCAAAATAGTTTTTCCTGTACTGGAATAAAAGACAACATAAATAGCCAGAGTTAATCCGACAAGTATCTGCCCCAGCAGTTTTTCCCTGGCCCGTAAACCCAGTGAACGCTTACTGCGTATCTTTATAATATCATCAAGAAAACCGATCAGGCCCATCCCCAATGTAGTAATCAAGGCCCAGATGGCTCCTGTACCCAGGTCAAGAAAAATAAAGGAAGAAATTAAAATGGCAAAAATTATCAGGATACCTCCCATTGTCGGGATACCTTTTTTCTTTAAATGAGAGCTGGGGCCTTCCCCCCTGACCTGTTGTCCAAAATTAAGATATTGCAGGGCTTTTATAAGACCTGGTCCAAATATAATTAAAATAAAAAAAGGTAAAAAAACTGCAGTTAAATATAGCATTTTGATTTCCCCCAATTTTTATTACAATATGATAATAGAGCATTATTATAGGAGTGCTCTGACTATTTCCTCCATCTTCAGACCACGGGAGCCTTTTACAAGTAGTATATCCCCCTCCTGTAACTGCTTACTCAATACCTCGATAGCCTTCTGGTTGTTTTCGCATTCTATAACCTGGCTATTTTTCATCCCCTTTTTTCTGGCTCCCTCAGAGATTAAACGGGCTGTCTCACCGACAGTAATCAGGAGATCTGCTTTATTCTCACACACATATTCACCCAGGCGCAAATGTGCCGGTTCCTCTCTCTCACCCAACTCCAGCATTGCCCCCAGGGCCAGGATCAATCTTTTTCCCCTCATCTCCCGTGCTGCAGTTATGCTGGCTTCCATGGAGAGTGGATTGGCATTATAGGCATCATTTATGATAATAACTCCATCACGCTCCTGTACGTCCCAGCGTAATGAGGAATATTCCACGTCCAGCAGGCCTTCTTTTATCTCCTGCCAGCTTATTCCCAGGTGGCGGGCCACTGCTATAGCTGCCAGGGTATTATATACATTATGCAGCCCCATCCTATCCAATTTTAGTTTTTCCACTTCATTCCCGTAATGAACATCAAACTCCATACCGGTCCGGGTACTCACTATATTATCAGCATAAAGATCTGCCTCTCCTGTCAAACCATAATAGATAATCTTCTTCCCCGGAAATACCCTGCTCATTTCCCTCACATATTCATTATCATAATTTAATACGGCTATACCATCTGCAGGCAAGGCCTTGATTAATTCACTCTTTCCTTTTGCCACATTTTCTACAGAAATAAGGCTCTCCAGATGGGTTTCTCCCACATTGGTAATAACCCCTATCTCCGGTTTAGCAATCTCCGCCAGCAGGCTGATTTCACCCAACTGGCTCATGCCCATTTCCAGTACAGCAATTTCTTCGTCGCCATCAAAATCCAGCAAGGTAAGGGGCAAACCATAATGGTTATTTAAATTACCCCTGGTTTTTCTGGTCCTGTATCTTTTCCCCAATAAAGCGGCAATTATATCTTTGGTAGTAGTCTTACCGGCACTACCGGTAATGGCAATAACCTTCAGGCCTTTCAAAAGAAGGCGGTAGGCCTTTGCCAGTTCCTGCAAAGCCTTTGTACTATCCTCCACCTTGATAACAGTTATATTTTTTCCTTCACCTACTATATCGATTATTTTTTCTACAACAAGGGCCCTGGCCCCTTTTTCAATACATTCAATGATAAAATCATGGCCATCAAAATTTTCCCCTCTGATGGCAAAAAATACTTCTCCTTCTTTAATGCTCCTGCTATCTATGGACACACCGGTAATCTCCTGTTCCGGGAAACCCTGGATGAGTTCTCCTGATATGCTCTTCGCTATAAAACCTGCTGTCAATTTCTTCACTTCATACCACCCTTAAATCTATCCTCTAAAGCCTCCCTGGCTACCTGGCGGTCATCAAAGGGGATAGTCTTATCCCGGAAAATCTGGTAGGTCTCATGGCCTTTACCAAAGACCAGTACCATATCTCCTGGTGCTGCCTTTTGTATAGCGTAAAAAATTGCCTCCCGCCGGTCCGGGAATATTTCATAGGGAGTATCACTATCCTCCATTCCCTTTTCAATATCCTTGATAATAGCCAGGGGTTCTTCCGAACGGGGATTATCAGAGGTCAGGATAACCAGATCACCATATTCTGCAGCAATCCTCCCCATCTCTGGCCTTTTCCCTTTATCCCTATCCCCACCACAGCCAAATACTATTATAATCTTGCCTTCGGCCAGTTCATGGGCTGTCTTCAATACATTTTCCATTCCATCCGGTGTATGGGCATAATCCACAATAACTGTAAAATCCTGTCCCTCATCTACCAGTTCAAATCTGCCGGCAACCCCTGTTACCTTTTCCAGCCCATCCTTTATTTCCTCCGGGCTTATCCCCAGAGCATAACCGCAGGCAATGGCTGCCAGGGTATTATAGACATTAAATAAACCGGCCAGTTTCATCCTGATGGAAAAATTATACCTTCCCCGGACATCGAAGGATACCCCCCGGGAATCCAGTTTGATATTCCTGGCCTGAAAATCAGCCTCTTTATTTATAGCATAGCTTAAAACTTCACCCTTCGCTAAAGCTATAATCTGGTCACTTTTCGGGTCATCGAGATTTACTACGGAAAATCCTGTATCTTTAACCTGTTGAAAGAGTTTACTTTTGGCAAGCAGATATTCATCTATGGAATGGTGATAATCCAGATGGTCCTGTGTGATATTTGTGAAAACAGCCACTTTATAATCCATGCCTGTAACCCTCTTTAAATCCAGGGCATGGGAAGAAACTTCCATAACTGCGTATGAGAGATTTGCTTCCACCATTTCGGCAAATAGGGCATATAAGTCCAGGGATTCCGGGGTCGTCCTTGTTGTCGGCAAAGTTTTTTCACCAACAATATTCTTTATTGTTCCGATTAAACCGGCAGCCTTTCCCACATTATCCAACATAGCCTTAATTAGATAAGTAGTTGTTGTCTTGCCATTGGTTCCGGTAACCCCGATCAGCTCCAATTTTTCCAGGGGATTATTAAAAAAAGTAGCTGCCAGATAAGCCATCGTTTCTCTACTATCAGCTACTTCGACAATGCTTATTCCTTCCGGATATTCCTCCAGTTCTTTTTCTACCATAATTGCTACAGCACCATTTTGAATGGCTTTTTTAATAAAATTATGACCATCTGTTTTAAAACCTTCTATACAGATAAAAAGACTATCTTCCTCCACCTGGCGGGAATCATAGGCAATTTTTTTTATCTCTATATTGAGATCACCTATTATCCTGCGGGGATTAATGTTCTGGATTAACTCTTTTAATTGCATCAGGGTTTACCTCCACCTAATTATTAAACAAATATGAATTAATTTATACATCATTCTTTCGCTTCCACACTTATTTCAGTTCCGCCAGATACCCGCTCTCCTGCCTGAATATCCTGTTTAATGATTCTCCCTTTCCCCTTTACCTGTAAACCCAGGCCAATCTGTTCAAGCAAATAACTGGCTTCATCTACTGT
This sequence comes from Halanaerobiales bacterium, assembly GCA_025451675.1. Classification (GTDB taxonomy): domain Bacteria; phylum Bacillota; class Halanaerobiia; order Halanaerobiales; family DTU029; genus DTU029. The sequence continues at coordinate 37,966 of JANWJZ010000067.1, forward strand.
CATTCCAGTCAGGTCCGGGACAGCAATCAGATAATTTCTGTCATAATCCTCTTCAGTAAATAAGAGTATTGTTGTTCCCTCCAGCACCCGGGCCCCGGCCAGGGGGACCTGCCTCTGTACTATATTATTCTTCCCTACAATTTTAACATCAAAACCTTCTTTTCTCAATAAATTTTCTGCTTCAAAGATATCCTTATCCGTTAATTCTGGAACCGTTAATAATTTACCGGCTTTTTCATCTTCATCAGGCTGAACAGAAGGTGCTATATCCAGATATCGGATAATATCCAGGGCTATATTACGGAAAACCGGTGCAGCTGTCTGACTGCCATAATAGGGATAACCGGTCAAATCATAAAGCACCACCAGTATTACCAGTTGTGGATCATCAATAGGTAATATACCGATAAAGGAAGAGTCATAAACCTCAACACCATAATGTTTGGCCGTTCCTGTTTTCCCGCCTATACGATAACCATTAATGGCTGCATTGCTTCCTGTTCCATCAGCTACAACCTTTTCCAGCAATTTCAGGGTCCGCTCAGCAGTCTCTGCAGATATCACCTGCCTTACCTGGACCGGTTCAATTCTTTCCACCAGTTCTCCATTCGGAGTCCTTATTTCTCTAACCAGTCGGGGCTGCATCAACATCCCTCTATTGGCAATAGCTGACACAGCTGTTATCAATTGTATCGGTGTCACAGTAAGTCCATGACCAAAGGAAATTGTGGCCAGTTCTACCGGGCCAATAGAGTCATAATTCGACAAAATGCCAGTAGCTTCACCAGGCAGCTTTATGGAGGTCCTGTTGCCAAAACCGAAAGCCTTAATATAGTTATAAAAGGATTCCTTACCAAGCCTCATCCCTACCTGGACAAAACCGGGATTACATGAATTCTGGACAACTTCAGCAAAGGTCTGGCCGCCATGCCCCCCATATTTCCAGCAATTAATTCTTTCACCACTTACCATTATGTGGCCAGGATCCACGAATATATCATTTTCATTTACTACTCCCTCTTCCAGGGCGGCAGCAGTAGTGATAATCTTAAAGGTAGAACCGGGCTCAAAACTATCGGAAATAGCCCTATTCCTCCAGTTTTTCTGGGGATAGTCTGCAAAGTTATTTAAATCATAATCCGGCCTATTGGCCAGGGCCAGAATTCCCCCGGTTTTAGGATCCATCACAATTACTGTACCACCGGAAGTCTGAAACTCGGCCATAGCCTTATCCAGTTCCCGCTCTACAATATATTGAATTACTTCATCTATGGTTAAATAGATATTATAGCCATCCTGGGGTGCAACATATTGCTGAATACCATCTGGTATATATCTACCGGCAGCATCCCTTTCAATGCCTATTTTACCAGGTTTTCCCCGCAAATATTTATCATAGGATAATTCCAGTCCCTCCAGGCCCTGACTATCTATCCCGGCAAAACCCAGGATATGGCTGGCCAGGTTGCCTTTGGGATAAAATCTCTTACTCTCTTCGGTAAATTGAATCCCGTCTAAATTCTGTTTCCGTACTGCTTCAGCTATTTCCTCAGATACCTTCCTTTTTACATATACGGCACTGGCTTTCCGGGTTATCCGTTCATATACATAATCATATTCCATATTGAGAATATTTGACAATATCCGGGCCGTCCGGGCCGGATCCTTTATTTCCATTGGTACAGCTACAATGGTCTCACTACTGCCACTTATGGCCAGTTCCCTACCCTTACTATCATAAATTATACCTCTTTTAGGTTCAACCTTTAACTCCCTTGTCCTCTGTTCCAGTGCTTTTTTCTGGAACTCAGCACTATTGATTACCTGTATCCAGGTCAATCTTATGGAAAGCAAAATAATGAGTAGAAAAAATAATAAAAACAATAATAAAATTCTTTTCCTGACCTGTAATTGAGGATAAACAGACAATTCTATAATCCCCCTGTACTAGCGCAATTCTTCCGCCCTGACCGTACTCATCCTCTCCAGAAAACCATTGATAACCCTGACAAAAAATATTTCCCTTGCAGTTGGCCCCGGAAAGATATCTTCTCCTTCATTTACTTTATTTTTCAATAATACAAATTCCACCTTTACTGGTTCGACCATGTTTAATTCATTTTTTGCAATCTTCTCAATCCGGGCTACAGACATCTCCCGGGCCAGTTTTAGATTCAACTGGGCAATCTCCCTTTGAATACCATCAAATTCCTCTTCCAGCTGGCTAATCCTGTAGTTGAGGTGGGCTATTTTCACAAACTGGCCAATATATGCTACCAGGACAAAGGCAAAAAAGACCAGTAAAAATAAACAGAAGAAGGCCTTCTTTCCGGAAAAACTGTTTTTACTGGTTTTTTCATTATTATTTCCACTTTTAGTGTTATAACTATAATAGTATTTGTTCCTTAACAAGTTTATTCACCCACCCTTTTATTTAGAACAGGCAAGAAAAAGCCCATCTAATTGAACGCTACACTAAATTTTTTCTGCCACCCGCAGTTTCGCACTTCTGGCTCTGGGATTGTCGCCAAGCTCCTCTTCACTGGCTGTAACTGGTTTGCGGGTAATAATCTTCAATTCCGCCTTCTGGCCACACACACAAACAGGAAAATCCGGTGGACAGGTACACTTCCAGGCCAATTCCCTGAATTTGTTTTTTACAATTCTGTCTTCCAGGGAATGAAAACTGATAACACAGATTCTGCCTCCCTTTCTCAGGTAAGGCACTACCCGATCCAGCATCTCTTCCAATTGATTTAACTCATCATTGGTAGCAATCCTTAAAGCCTGGAAGGTTCTCCGGGCAGGATGCCCGCCGGTCCTCCTGGCAGCAGCAGGTATAGCTGCTTTGATTATCCCCACCAGCTCCAGGGTACTCTCAATGGGCTTTCTTTTGCGATAATTGACGATAAACTCAGCAATCCGGGAAGCCCATTTCTCCTCACCATAATCTCTGATTATCCTTGTTAATTCCTCCTGCGAATAACCGTTGACAAGATCTGCAGCAGTCAGTTTTTGCTCTTGATCCATCCTCATATCCAGTGGAGCATCGTAATTATAGCTAAATCCCCTTTCCGGATTATCAAACTGGGGTGAGGAAACTCCCAGATCAAACAGCATCCCATCGACTTCTTTGATACCCATTTTCTCCATTATTGCCGGGATATTTACATAATTATCATGGAATAAGAAGAGGTTCTCCAGATTCCCATATCTCTCTTTTACCTTATTAATTGCTTCTATGTCCCGGTCAATACCGATCAGCATTCCTGTACCCTGCAGTTTTTCCAGGATAACTTCCGTATGACCGCCGCGGCCCAGTGTACCATCTATATAAATACCATCTTTTTTACAGTTTAAATATTCAATTGTCTCTTCTAACAAAACCGGTTTATGCTCTCTATCCATATTAAACATCCTGTAAAGTTTTTATATAAATTAAATTCCCAACTCTTCCATAGCGGCAGCTATATCCTCATAGGAATTTTCCGCCTCTTTCATATAAGCATCCCATCTCTCTTTTGCCCAGAGCTCTATCCTGTTGGCCAGGCCGATAATGACCAGTTCTTTATCTATTCCTGCATATTCCCGCAGGTTTGCAGGAATGGAAATACGGCCCTGCTTGTCCAGTTCACACTCAGTAGCACCGGAAAAGAAGAACCTGACAAAAGCCCGGGCATTCTTGCTGGTAATTGGAAGAGTCATCAATTTTTTCTCTAAAACAGACCACTCATGCATAGGATACACAAAAAGGCAGTTATCTAAACCTCTTGTGGCAATAAACTTCTCTCCTAAGGCATCGCGAAATCTGGCCGGTATAATTACCCGTCCTTTGGGGTCCATATTATGTTGATATTCTCCCATGAACATGAGATATCACCTTCCTGGTGTATCCCCCCACTTATACACCACTTACCCCCACAATTCCCCACTCTATTTCTATTATTCTTTCTCTTAATAAAAACTCCTTCTTTTTATAAACTTTTTATGAAATTTTTTTCAATGTAATTATCCTTTTTATCATTAATTTATTAATCTTCATAATCAATAGCATTTTTCTCCCTGGTTATAATAAATATTAATTAAAGTTATTTTGCACATTTATATGAATTGATTCATATAATAAAGTTGAAAAGGAGGATAATTAATGAAGATAAATTTTTTCTTTGCCTGGACCAAAAATAAGGATAAGAGTAATGAATATACCAAATCCATCGGCGGCGGTTTTAAATTACCCTCTTTCCTCAGATGGCTGAACATTTTCAGAAGGAAATAAAGTCTTCTGTTTTTACATCTCCCTCAGGAATAAATAAAAAAGCAACCTTTTGAAAAAAAAGGTTGCTTTTTTGTCTATCCTTTATATCTTAATAACTACCTGCTTTTAAAATCATCCAGGTTCCGGGCCCGGATGACACTGGTTTCACCAAATTTATCCCTGATCAGGTCTATGGTCTTCGCCAGTTTCTCCATCTTAAGATTATTTTCGAAAAGCGATAATTGTTCCGGCCCCTCAGGTGATAAATTGCTCACCCCTACCCCCAGTAACCTTATCGGCCGGTTCAATAATTTATTTTTCTCCAGCAGGTAAATAGCCTTTTGATAAATTATATCTGTCTGATTTGTCCCTACAGAGATACTGATACTTCTGGTATAGGTTGTAAAATCGCCATATCTTATCTTAACTTCTATTGTATTACCGACCAGGCCCGCTTTCCGTAAACGCCTGGATACCTTGATAGACATCCTTAAAAGGCTGGCCAGAATAAGATTTCTATCACTTATGTCCTCCGCAAAGGTCTCCTCATGGCTGATGGACTTCACTGGATTATTTACTTCTACCCTCCTATTATCTATCCCCCTGGACAGATAATAGAGACGGACACCGTTTTTCCCCAATAAGGTCTCCAGCTCCTCAATAGTGAGAGTCTTCAAACGGCCAATTGTATCAATTCCCTTACTTTTCAGGATTTCCGCTGTCCTTTTTCCTACACCCCAAATTTTTCCCACATCCAGCGGTTCCAGTATCCTGTCTATATCCTTTTCCTCTATAACAAAAAAACCATCCGGTTTTTCCATATCTGAAGCCAGTTTGGCCAGAAATTTGTTGCTGGCCAGACCAATAGAGGCTGTTAAACCAAATTTATTATATATATCCGCTTTAATCCGCCTGCCAATCTGGATGGAATTCCCAAAAAGGCGGGAACAACCGGTTAAATCCAGAAAGGCCTCATCAATTGAAACCTTCTCTACGATAGGGGTATATTGGTATAATATAGCAAAAATCTGCCGGGAAACCTCACTATATCTCTCATGCCGGCCCGGTAAAAAAATGCCATGAGGACAAAGCCGTTTAGCCTCAGCAATTGGCATTGCCGAATGAACACCATATTTTCTCGCCTCATAGGAGGCAGTGGAAACAACCCCCCGGTTACTAATACCCCCTACAATAACCGGTTTTCCCTTTAACTCCGGATTATCCATCTGTTCTACAGCTGCATAAAAAGCATCCATGTCCACATGCATTATATTCAGAGCCATGGATCATCCCCTTATTTTCTATGCCACTCAAGGGCTAATTTAATTAAATCATCAATTAAATCACTATATTTCAGTCCAGTCGCTTCCCACATCTTGGCATACATGCTATAGCGGGTAAAACCGGGTATAGTATTAATCTCATTAAGTAATACTTCTTTATCTTCTGTCAGGAAAAAATCTACCCTGGCAAAACCCCGGCCATCAACGGCTTTAAAAGCCCTGATGGCTAACTCCCGGATCCTTTCTGTAGTCTCCTCATCTAACTCAGCCGGAATAATCAATTCCGTACTTTCATCCTGATACTTGGCAGTATAATCATAAAACTCCTTGGTAATCTTTATTTCTCCAGGTAAGGATGCCAGAATTTCTGTATTACCCCTGACAGAACATTCTATCTCCCGGCCTTTTATGTACTCCTCTATAACAATCCTGTAATCATATTTAAGGGCTTCTTCTAAAGCAGCCTCTAAATCCTCAGCTCTTTTAACCTTAGATATACCAATACTGGAACCCAGGTTGGCCGGTTTTACAAAACAGGGCCATAGTATCTCCCTGTCTAGCCTCTCAATTATGGCCTTTAAATCCTCTTTAATTTCTTTTTCATTGACAACAATATACCTGCCCTGGGGCAGCCCATGTACTTTAAATAAATCCTTCATGATACCCTTATCCATAGCTGCCGCTGAACAAAGAACCCCTGCCCCCGCATATGGAATATCAAGCATCTCCAGCAATCCCTGTAAACGGCCATCCTCTCCATAAGGCCCATGTAAAATCGGGAAGACCAGATCCAACTCTGTTTCCAGAAATGGCCGTAAAGTAAGGGAAATCGGCCCAGCAAAGTTATCGGGCACTACTTTTATATTTTCATCCATTATTATCTCCAGAGACCTTTCCGGATCAAGCCAATATCCTTTTTTGGAAATGGCAAAAGGAATCAATTCATATTTATCTTTATCTGCAGCCTGATAAACTGACCTGGCAGACATAATCGATATCTCATGTTCCTGTGAACGCCCCCCAAAAATGAGTCCAACACGCAGTTTACCCAATTTTATATCCCCTTTCTATAAAATTCTCCTCTTAAATCAGTTTATTCAAAAAAAATAATATTATCCCTTGGCTTAAGTTAAGATATTCTTGACTTTCAGCCTAATTATTGTTAAAATATTATCAATAATAATAACTATAATAATTACTGCCTGAGATGAAAGGAGTTCTAAAATGTCAAGTTCAAAAGCAAAACATAGAATGACAAAACAGAGAAAATTAATCCTTGAAGTGTTACGCAACACTAATACCCATCCAACAGCAGACTGGATCTATGAACAGGTAAAAAAAGAAATTCCCAATATCAGCCTGGGCACAGTCTATAGAAACTTAAGATTATTAAGTGAAATGGGCAAAATCCAAGTTCTGGATTTCGGCAGCTCCTATAGCAGGTTTGATGGCAATTCACACCATCATTATCACTTTATCTGTGACAATTGTGAGAAAATCTATGATTTAGATATACCCTTCGATGAAAAACTAAATGAAAAGGTAAATAATGAAACCCCATTTTTAGTGAAAAACCACAGGATAGATTTCACAGGTTTATGTCCAGAATGCCAGAAAAAAATATAAGTCTTCCAATAACAACCCGCTAACAGCGAATATAGCGGGGATTTTTTTATCCTTTATAATTATTTTCTATTTCTTTTCTGGCCAAACTGTCAACCCTTTCATTATAGACATCCCCGGAATGCCCCTTTACCTTAATTAATTCTATCCTGAATTCTGAGACAAGGCTGTCCAGTTCTTTCCACAGGTCCTGATTCTTTACGGCTTTCCTGTCTGCAGTCTTCCAGCCTCTTTTTTTCCATCCCGGCAACCATTCCTGTAATCCCTTTACTACATAATCAGAGTCTGAGATAATTTTCACAATAGTATCCTCATTAATTCTACCCTTTATACTATTCAAAGCCTTGATTACAGCCATCATTTCCATCCGGTTGTTAGTAGTCTCAGGATCATATCCACTAATTTTTTCTTCCAGATCACCATATATAATCAATGCAGCATAGCCGCCTGGCCCAGGATTTCCGGAACAGGCCCCATCTGTGTAGATATAAATCACATTTTTTTCATCAGTTACGGGCATTCTTTCTTTCTCTCCTTTAAAATACTTTATCAAGTATTGCAGCCAGGAATAACATTAAGCCGAACAATTGATAAACCTGAACAGTTCTAAGGTTGGCCAGAACCAGCTTTGGTACATTATCATAATATTTCCGTGCTGTCTGCACAGCTTCAAGTACCAGGGGAAAACTTACAAAAGGTAATAGCCAGAAAGGGTTTCTGAATACAATAAAGATCAAGAATAATGAAAGATAACTTAAAACAAATAACAGGATATAAATTACTACTGCCTTTTTCCTGCCCAGGCGGACTACCCAGTTCATTTTGGCACCCTTTTTATCTGCATTATAATCTGGATACTGGTTAATCCATAAGACATTAGTAATCAATAAACCAATGGGTAAAGAAACAAGAATAATCTCCGGAGATATAGTATGTGTCTGGACCAGATATGTTCCCAGAATTATCAAAGGACCAAAGGTCAATCCTACGGTCAGCTCTCCCAGGCCCCGGTAAGCTAACTTAAAAGGCGGCAGGCTATAGATAATGGATAAGGTAAATCCTATAACACCAATTATAAATACCTTTGGTTCACGATAAACACTTATATAGATACCAATCAGGGCAGCTGCAGCCATTGTCAAAATTGCAATTACTTTAGCTTCGAGTACCGTTAATTTGCCATCAACAATAGTTTTTTTGCCACCACTGAAGGCTGTCCGCTCTTCTTTTGTTACAAAAGTATCCACTCCAGAATCATAATCTACCACTTCATTAATGGCATTTTTCCCTATCTCAATCAAATATATCCCAACAACTGTCCAGACAAACCAGTAAAGATTAAAGGCACCTTTTAAATTATAGGCAAGGGCAGCAGCCACTATCATAGGTACTGTTGAAGCAATCCAGATTTTCGGGTCAGCTAACTGCCAGAAGCCATGCCATCTTCTTTTAAAATCCTTTTTCATAATCAATCCTGACTCCTTCAACCTTCATTTTTAAACCGTAATTTTAGCGTACTACACCTATGTTTTTTATCGGCCAGAATCTGAACATCATTCTGCCCATAATCCGCTTTTCTGAAACAAAGCCCCAATATCTGGAATCAAGGCTGTTACCGGAATTATCCCCGAGGACATAATAATAATCCTTATCCAGGACCACCTCGTTTCCATTAATCAGCTCCGATAATATACCCCGGTCATAGATTGGTCCGGTATCAATGCTGTCATTCAAGACAAATTCTGCACCGGCAATATAGATATTTTTCAAAAGATCAGGATTTTCCTTCAATCTCTCCCGAATAAGCTCCAGGGGATATAAACGGCCATCGATACGGAAAATACCGTCTACTAATTTTATCCTATCTCCTTTTTCCGGAACCTTCCAGACATTATCTCCCTGTAAGGTGTTCCTGTTAAAATAACTTCTATCTATATCCATTTTTACACCATTTATGTAAACTGATTCATCTTTGATCTGGACATATTCACCGGGTAAAGCAATCAATCTCTTTGTATATCTTTCCTTATCAAAAAGAGGTTCTTTAAAAACCAATATTTCGCCTCTTTCCGGCTCCCTGAATTTATAGGAAACCTTATCGGCAAAGAATCTCTCTCCCGGTTTAATGGTTGGATACATTGAACTTGTCGGTACAGTATAATTACCCAGATAAAAATACTGGATGATAAAAACCAGGACTAAAGCAATAATAATGGTCTGGGTCCAGTCCAGAATACCACTTATAATTTTAAGCCTGGATTTATCCTTAATATTGTATTTTACAGAAATTTTACTGATTAAAAATTCCCTGAATTTCTCCAGCTTAAGATTGATAAAATTATTATCAAAAAAAAGATAAAAAACAAGGAATCCCGTTAAAAATAGGTACAAAATTCCATACAGTATTTTTGTCACTATCATCATCTCCAGATAGGTTAAAATTTTTATTTTTATAGACAAACTATAAAAAAATCAGCTATTTCCTTTTCTTGGGTGAAAAATATCCCCCGCTTATTGGGTTAATATTATTGACAGTAATAAAAGCATTCTCCTCAAAATCATAGATAACCTGCTTTAGCCTGTCCAGGTCCTTACGATTAAAGACAATATGTAATACTTTCCTATGGCCCTCTCTGCCTTCAGCATCAATGACAGTTACACCAAAGCCATTCTCCCGTAGATGTTCAACCAGCTCATCATTCTTTTCTTCATTCACAACAACCTGGGCAGCCAGTTTGCCAAGGGCAATCCTATTTTCTATGGTAATACCAATATAGTTCCCACAGGCAAAACCAAGGGCATAAGCAAAAATATTCCCTGGATTATCCAGGTTACTGACCACTTTCCCCAAAGCCATAACATAGATACTGACTTCAAAAAATCCTATCAGGGCAGCCTGTATTTTTCTTCCCTGAACCACCATTAACATCCTGATAGTAGCAAGGGTAACATCACAGGCCCGGGCAAAAAATATAAATAGATATCCTGTTAAAAAACTCATTCAAAAACCCCCAATATAAAAAAAGAAGTAGAGATTTATACTCTACTATTTATTATATACCAATATTTATATTTATCAACCACAATCATTTATTTCTCTTATTTTTTAACCACACCTTCAAAACTACATACAGGAAAGCCTATGAGATTAAGC
>JANWJZ010000068.1 GCA_025451675.1 Halanaerobiales bacterium
CCGTTTTTAATAAAGTTAGCCCAGTAATTACACATCTGCCGGGCCAGGTCATAATGCTTACCGACAAAGGGCCGCCAGCATTTGGCCAGAGTCTCAAAAAAGAACCAGAGATCTACGGAGTGAAAGGCTCCCGGGTTATCCCAGCCCGGTATTTCGGCATCAAAGTTATAATAATACATTGGTGTATTGGCTCCTGTCTCAGCATTGGCCCTGGCCATGACACGGATAGCATACTCTATACTATTTACTGTAGCCCTTTCTTTTATTTCATCTATATCCCCTGAATCAAACTGGCACAACTCAAGAAATTCTTTCGCATCATCAGCAAAGAGCCTTACAGCCATTTCTTCAAATTCTTCCTTAGTACGGACATCAGGCCCGCTGAAAAATTCAGAAGATGTATGACCCAATAATACAGGTACCTGCAGGCGTTTATTTTCCAGAAACAATTTGAATGGGTCTCCTGGACAGAAGACACCATCAACAACAGTAGCCCAGAATCCCTTATACTCCAATGCCTTATTCATGATATATTCTGCATCCAGCTGCCGGGCCTCCTCCAGGGAGGAAACTCCCAGGAAATCAAAGAACCTTACTCCATCCTCTTCAGCCTCAGCCAGACTGGTTCCCCTGATCGGTATACGGTTCCCTGGATACAATGGGGCAAAAACCCCGCTTTGAATAATAGCCCTCTGGAAAGCCCCTTCGTTCTGAGGTGAGGTCAACTGGGCAAGTACACTGCCGCCGCCTGCAGACTGGCCGCCAATGGTAATATTATCCGGATCACCGCCAAAGGCTGCAATATTCCTTTTTACCCACTGGATGGCATATTGCTGATCCAGGTGGCCAAAGTTGGCCGGAGCCTCTGGAGCCTCTGCTGTAATTTCCGGATGACAGAGAAAACCAAAAACATTTAAGCGATAATTGGCTGTTACTACAACAACTCCCCTCCGGGCTATACGCTCCCCATCAAACTCCATTTCAGAAGTATAACCAACCTGTAAGCCGCCTCCGAAAAACCAGACAAAAACCGGCAGTTTTTCATCGGCACTGGTGGCCGGTGTCCAGACATTAAGATAAAGGCAGTCTTCACTCATTGGTATATCCGGATCAACATGCCACTCTCTACTATAAATATTATCCTTATCAACCCCTGGCCTGGCCTGCATCCCGATGGGAGCAAATTGAAAGGCCTCCAGAACGCCCTCCCAATCTTCTGCCGGTTGGGGTGCCCGCCAGCGGTTTTCGCCAACAGGAGCAGCAGCAAAGGGTATACCCTTGAAACTGGTAATCCTCGGATCAGCCGCCGGTAATCCCTGTACAACACCATTTTCTACTTCTACCACTCTTAACATATTTCCTTAACCTCCTTAAAAGTCATGCTTAAAATTGGCAATAATCAGATTTGCAAAACAAATATCAATTATCCCTTATAGTGTAATTTTAACTACCTCTTTCTCCCTTTCGATAAACAGGAGGCGCAGGAAATTATAGGCACCGTGATTCCATACAGCAAAATCATGGCCGCCGCCCCTGATAAGCACCTGATAATAGCTTCTGAGATTCTCTCCTGCCGTCTCCATTAAGTCCCTTATAGCCATTTCATAACTCATTATGGCTATACCATCATTATCACCACAGGTAATGTATAGCAGTTCCATTGGATAATCTGCTGCGGCAATTCCTGAGCCGAGAATATCCCCGGTACTGGATGTAGGGGCATTGGAAAAGGCCCCGACATAGGCAAATAAATCCTGCATTCCCGGTGCTTTAACGGTCTTATCCAGGCCGTTATTAAAGAAACTACTTGTCCCCGTATATTTAGTTGAATCATGCCTATAACCGCCAAAAGTCAGGTTCAGGGCCTGCATCCCTCCCATGGAAAGGCCGGCAATTGCCCTGTGTCTCCGGTTATATTCAATGGCCTCAGGGGATTTATCTGCAATATTGGCATAAGTATTGAAATTGCTTTCAATGAAAGGAATCAGGTTATATCTCAGCTCATAGTCAAAATAATAAAAGCCCAGGATATTGGTCTTGTCAACACTGAAGGAATTATCTACCCAGTCATGAGAACTCCTTCCCTCCGGGAAAACAACAATCAATGGTTCTATCTCACCATTCATAATTAAGTTATCCAGTATATTACAGATAACATAATTGCCATCAATCCGGCCGCCACCATATAACCACTCATAGCGGCCTCCACCCACTCCATGGAGAAGGTAAAGGACATTATATTTTTTGTCTTTATCAGTTTCATCATAGCCAGCCGGCAGATAAACATTGCATTTTTTTACTATCGGCTCTCCCTGTACAGTTTCCCTGCCAGCCTCTTCACTGCTGATAGCCTGGTTTGTCACCAACTGCCGGGAACTGTTAATATAATTGCTCACAGTGTAAGAAAATTCTTTAAGCTGGCCCTGGAATTCTTCGGGAACTGCCCTTTTGTATTCCTCTGGTATAGAAGTAATTGTTACACTGTTCATAAATTCTCCCCCTTCCTCCTTGCCTGTTGCCCATATTATTGATGGCAATGAAAAAAGCATTACCATCAATATAAATAAGACAACACACCTTTTCATTTTTAACATACCCCCTATAGTTATATTAATCCCGCCAATTTCATTAAAACTGCCCTGTAAGCAGGCACATTTAGTGAAAAGGCGGGCATTTATCCTGACCAGTGGGGCATAAATCAGTCATCTGTTGCTTCTGCAAACTGCCAGTAATCGAACTTAAAAAGATTATTTTGGGCTTTACCCTTAAAGACAAAGAACAGGTCGTGTACTCCATATGCCTGAGTGATACTGGTGTTACATAAAGTCCAATTATCAAAATCTCCGGTATCGGGGACATTAAGTACCCCTATTAAAAGCCCATCAGGACTATCTAACCGCAGTTCAATCCTTCCTCCATCAATAACACTTGAAACACAAGCAGTAAAGGAAACAGCTCCCCGTGTTCCAAAATCAACACTGCGGACCTTTATATAATCCCCATCATCAATATTACAGACATTCATTCCACCCTGGCTGCACGGCTCTGTCCTGATACCATATGACCAGGCGATGGTTTCAGCTTCATTCCTGATATAGGGATTTAGATTTTTTACAGGAGCAACCCCTTCTGTTGTCATATTGATTGTTGGAAAGGTACCATCTGGATTATATTTAAACTCTTCAACACAGACAGAGCGGGTAAACCCGCCTCCTCCCGGCAAGGCACCATTATGATAGAAAAAATAGGACCTGCCTTTGAAGTCACATATTCCAGGATGATTTGTAAAACTGGTTCCCTGGGTAGGCATGATAATCCCTCTGAAAGTCCAGGGGCCGGTAGGAGAAGTGCTGGTAGAATAGGCTATATTTTCAGGTATCCCGCTGGCTGCATAGACCAGATAATATATACCATTACGTTTGTAAAACCAGGGCCCTTCTTCATACAATGTCGGCCGCCTGGGATCATCTCCCTCTCTCTTACCAAAGCCTTCTGCAGTTAACTCAACCTGAACTATACCGACATTTTTATCATATGAAATCATGTCTTCATTTAACTTCACATACCACAGATAAGGGTTACCCCAATATAAATAGGCTTGGCCGTCATCATCAATAAATACCGTTGGATCTATATCCCCTGTTCCTGTCTCTACAAGCGGATGGCCCAGGGGATCCTTAAACGGGCCGGTAGGACTGTCAGATACCGCCACACCTACTGCCATCTCGCCACCCTTTTTATTGATTGGGACATAAAAATAGAATTTTCCGTTTCTCTCAACACACTGGCCAGCCCAGGCATCCCCGCGGGCCCATTCAAATTCACTGTAATGTAACACTGAACCGTGATCAGTCCAGTTAACCATATCATCTGAAGAGTAACATTTCCAGTCGTTCATTGTAAACCAGGTAGAACCATCCTCATCATGTGAAGTATAGAGGTAGACCCGGCCGTTATATACCATGGGAGCAGGGTCTGCTGTATAATTGGTTTGAATTATTGGATTATTGAAATGATAGTTCTTTTTCATTTCCTCTGCATTCATACTGCATTACACCTCCTTCTGGATATCACCAATCAGCAGAATCATTTTGTACCGGTCATTTTATCCGTTACTCTAAAGTAATCAAAGTCTACATACCCACCGGTTTCAATTGTTGCATAATTAAACAGGGCAAAGCGATAACCCATAAAATGAGGCATCGTATAAGTCATATGGAGGGTATTCCCTATTGAGTGCCAGTGGTGACCATCAAGGCTGTAGTAAAAATAGGCCAGATCCCTCTGCCCGAGGAAATCACACTCTACCTTAAGATATACCCGGTCGCCAACAAAAGGAATACTTTCAACCTCCACTGGGGTACCTGAGCCTGCATTAACCATAATGATTGATTTTCCTTTTTCCGTCATTTTTACGCCGACGAATCCATAATTCCGTTGGAATGCAGCCAGGCCGGCATAGTCCCCATTCTTCATATTGCTAACTTCAAGGGCCACCTCTGCAGAACATTCCGGCCCAAAGGTTCTCTGGGTCAGTATATTTCTCGCCTCAAGGATATCTTTACTCACACTGCCATTGATGAGCCTCAGATAGCCAGGCCGGTCTGTCAAAGACCAGTAACGGTTATCAGGATTATGATTCCATTGCCACACTGGAGCCAGATTGGAACCATTGTATTCATTTTCATCCCCTACTACCGTATGATAGGCAGCAATCCTTTCCTCACCCTGTTCAAAATCATCAGAGGCAACTATCCTGATTTTTGATTTTACAGGGATACCGGTATCCTGTGGGACTTTACCATCAATGCCCAGAACAGGCCAGCCGTCTTCCCAGCTTACCGGCACTAAATAGGGTATCCTGCCTACTGCTCCCCGGTCCCCAAAAAGCAGGGCATACCACTTACCATCCGGTGTATCTACCAGGCCTCCCTGGGCAATACCGGCATCCTGCAGGACAACCCTGCCTTCATAAGGCCCGGTAATCTGATCAGCCCGGTAGCATAACTGGGTCCGCATTCCGCCCCGGGGCCAGGTAATCAAAAATATATAATACTTTCCATCAATCTTGTGGATATGGGCCCCTTCTGCCGGCAGGGCTATATCCGGCCCGGCAATGGCACTGGAATCCGGTATGATTACCTGGTTTAAACCTCCCGGCTTAATAGCCCGGGCATCCTCAGTTAACTCGAGCAATTTAATATCACCATTGCCATAGACCAGATAGGTCCGGCCATCATCATCAAATAACAAAGACATATCATGGGTAAAATCGATTGTGAACTTCTCCCAGGGCCCCTTTTCCAGATCGGGAGTCCGGAAAATAAAGGTTTTACCCGCTGTCTGGGAACTGAAGGCTACATAATAAACACCATTATGGTAGCGTAAACTACTGGCCCAGGAGCCAATCCCATATTCATTCTGGCCATTTACCAACCTCTGCCGCTCATCCCCACCCAGCACATCATACACATAATTAACGATCTCCCAATTAACCAGATCCCTTGATTTCATAATAGGGACACCCGGATTCATGTGCATGGTGGTACTGGTCATATAATAGGTATCTCCTACCCGGATTACACTTGGATCAGGTACATCTGCCCAGATAACTGGATTTTGAGCATTCCTGCTGGTTGTCATTATTTATCCTCCTCCGTCTTCTAAACTCCCAGGGTTTAAATCTCTAATTCCTCCAGATCTCTCATAACCAGGATTTTGTCAAATATTCTGCCGGCATAACCAGGCCCCCTGTTGGCAAACTTAACAGTTATCTTATTTTTACCCTTGATCCATTCTGCCGGAATCTCATACTGGACATCATAAAAATCTGCCCCAATCCCGTCCTGAATGGTTTCTTCCACAAAAAGCTGATCATCGATATAAATATTAAATTTCCTGCCGGCATCACCGCTGTAATATTTCAGGCAAAGATAATTGGCCACCTCAGGATTAACTGCCAGGTCATAGCTAAACCAGCCCTCACCGTCAGCCCTGCCGTAAGCCTGCCTGAAATTGTAACCTTCATGATACCCTCCAGAGGAATTGCCCCTTAAATTATGGGCAACCTCATATTGGTCATTAATAATCTGCACCACGTCAATTGTCGCTTCAACAAGCCGCCTGGCCCTTTCTCTGGATTCCATAATCTCCTTCAGGACCGGTGAATCAGGGGTCAGCAGATAGAAATATATGCCGTACCGTTCTTTATATTCCAGATAATA
>JANWJZ010000069.1 GCA_025451675.1 Halanaerobiales bacterium
AATAACTTCAGCATTTTTTGCTATCCGGTATTTTAAATTCATATATTCCGCCAGATAGGGTACTACAACTCCTGCACTGCCCCCTCCGCCTACTAACTCTATGATATTCTTATCCAGCTCATAATCGGTAATTAGTTCATCTACAACTTCCTTGACTTTATCTACAGCCTTCCTGAGGACCAACTCAGCTACTTCTTCCACACTTTTCCCCAGGCTTTTTGCCAGCGGTTCATAGGCCTTATATGCTGCCTTGTAATTCCCCACAGCATAGCTGCCTTCTGGTACCTTTTTTAAAATATTGCTGGCACCGGCCAGGGTTAAGGCATATTCTTTCCCGTTCCTGCATTTTATGGCCAGGTAATCCGGATCCCCTTCTTTGGGCTTTACCTTAATAAGTTCTGGTTTAACTATATCTTCTTCTGACGCAAAGACTTCATAGGGAAGGCCGGCAATATGGGCACTCCTCGGGCCGACATCTACTATTTCCTTTCCTTCAACCACTATCATGCTCCCGCCGGCAATACCGACTGTGCGGACATCCAGGGAACTGACGAATGTTTTATGATTGCCGATTTTAGCATAATCCAGCATGACTTCCCCGTTTTTTATAACAGAGATATCAGTAGAGGTGCCGCCGCTCTCCAGAAAGATTCCATCAGAGACCTGTTCATACATCAAAGCCCCGGCAACACCACCCGCAGGCCCTGATAATAATGTTAATATCGGCCTTCTCTTCATCTCCTCTATTCCCATTACACCGCCATCGCCCCGCATGATCATCAGGGGGGCTTTGATTCCTGATTCTTGCACACTGTTATAGGTCATGTTTGCGGTTTCGATCATTTTGGGCAAAATACTGCCATTTATAACTGAAGTCCTGGTTCTCCGTTTAAGGCCGTATAACTTGGATATCTCGTGGGTTGCAGTCGCCGAAAGTCCTCTCTCAACAGCTTCCTGAATGATTTTATTTTCATTGGCAGGATCATCTACACTATAGGGTTCTGCAGCCACTATCACTTTTGTTCCCTGTTTTTTTAGATCATCAATTAAATCCCCTAACTGCCTATCCAGATCTTTATGATTGATAAAATAACTGGAGGATTCGATATATTTTCCTGGTGCCAGTTCTATTGCTTCGATCTCCGTATCACTTTTTGCCCTCATTCCTTCAAGACCAGAACCAGTGGCAACGATGCTGACTTTCTCAACATCTCCTTCCAGTAATGCATTGGTAGCCTGAGTTGTCCCGTGAGCAAGAAAGACAATATCATCAGGATTAAGATTGTATTCTTCTACTAGTTTTTTAATGGCTTGAATAATTCCTTTAGCAACTCCTTCTGCAGCAGAATGGGTTGTAGGCACTTTGACCTTACCGATTATCTCATAGCTTGTGTCATCTATTGCAATTCCGTCTGTAAATGTTCCTCCAACATCGATTCCGATCCTGATTCCCATACTTATATTTCCTCCTTAATCCTTATAAATAAAATTTAAAGAGGACTGGAAGACACCCGTCTTCCAGTCTTCAGCATATAACAAAGGGAGATGATACAGGGGAACGGTTCTCCTGTGTCAACATCGGAAGAGGTTCCCCTGTATCTACCCCTGTCTGCCCTATGCCGGCCTAAAAAGAATTTACAGGTATGCTACTCATTAGTCATATAATTTACATGTAGAATACCGATACAAAGATTATACCTAAAACAGCTATTACCCAGGCATATGGCAATAACTTCTTCAGTATATCAACCACATCAACATCCACATAGTTTGCAATCCAGACATTATGGGTATTGGTCGGGTCAGCTGTAATCTGGATACGCTCAGTAGATAACATAGCTCCTATAGCTGCCGGTGCAGGAACGATACCTATTGCAATCATTAAGCCCACAATACCGCTGCCCAGTCCCCACATGTTTAATGGGCCTCTATATAAAGCCAGTGGTGCCAGCACACTGAAGAAGATAACATAACCTAAGGTACTGGAAGGTATTACTGCCCGTAAGAAAGGACCAATAACATCTGAAACAACCGGATGGAAAACTGCATTCAGCAACATTCCTATTCCAATCATCAACATAACAGCAGGGGCAGCATCACTGACTCCTTCGTAAGCGGCTTTTGTAATCAGGTTAATTGTTTCAGCAAAAGATTTCCTTAAGGTGATTACAGCAAATAGGATTGCCAGGAGGAATGCCGGGATTACCGGTGTACCAAAGCCAATTACAAAAATCAGGGGGATAATTGGTGTAAACATGGCTAATTTAGGTACTTCTTTCTCATTTTCCCCATTATTATAAAATTGGGGCTTGGCCCAATACTTCTTCACACTGGCTTTCCTTAATTCCAGGACCAGGAAAGTCAAACCAGCGATGGCTGTAAGGCCTGCCAGTACCAGTGAAATAATCTTTATCACATCAAAGCTGGCCCCGGATAGCTGGGCGTAATATGTCCATTGTCCTACATTGATAGCAGCTCCAGTGGCATAGGCGAATAAGAATATCCCTGCTGCTGTAATACCTGGTACCCCTACAGATAGTAGTATAGGGAAAACAATACCACCGATCATGATAATGGAGCCTAATCCTGTCAGGGTGGTGAAAACCAGGGACATGGCTATAAACAATGATATACTGATTAATAGGGGTTTATCTCCACCAAGTTCAGCAGCAAATTTAATAATTGATTTAGATATACCGGTCTGTAACATAATCTGGCCTAACCAGGTACTGAAAATCAATACAGCATAGGCATCAGCCAGCCTGGTCGCACCTTTTTGAATTATCTGCGACAGAACACCATCATCGCCGCCAAAAGGAACACCGGCAATAATGGCGATACCGATAGCCATAATCGGAATAGCCAATAATGTAGGAATTTTTCTGATAAACATCAGGACTGCCAGGATTAAAAACAACGCTATAATCAGAATTCCATTTAACATGATTTTATCCTCCTCATATTTTTTTAAATTTTAGAAATATATAGATTCTTTTACCTATCCCCCTCCCCCTTCCCTTTGAATTTATACAATTTTCTATTTATTAAAAATAAATAGAAAATATTAAGACCAGCAATAATATGTTATTACCTATAATTACTGGTATGTACCAGTATATGTAAAAAAAAGACTATAGGGTATTGGCAGCTTTTTCTTTATTATAATTAACCCTGGTAAGCTTAACCTTTTCAGAATTATATAAACTCTGAATGTAGATTATTAAATTTTCTTTATATATCTTCTTCTCTATCTTCAATAACGGCGCATTCTGTTTAATGTTCAAGATTTTTGCCTGCTTCTTATCCGCAAAACCTATGCTGATATCTTCTATAACCCTGGTTCCAAGTTTCTCAATATCATCAACAAACCTGCCGGCAATCTCATTGATATAGGTTGAAGAACTCCATATCTCATCTATCCCTACCACTATATCGTCAAGTTTGGTCTTTCTCTCCAGATAATAAATTTTTAAGCCAGGAATAGAATCCGGGAGTTTTATATCTATCTCATCAGAAGATAACAATTGTTCTGCTATTGTTTCATATTCTAAAACGTTCTGACTATCTTCCTCTTCCCTGTGGGTAATATTAATGACCTTAATTAATTCTTTTTCTATATTATGTTTAGATACAAAAGTTCCTTTTCCCTGTACCTTAACTAAATAACCTTCATATTCCAGCTCTTTGATTGCCTTCCGAATGGTGGACCTGCTTAAACCAAACTGTTTCATTAACTCTCTCTCTGAAGGTATAATATCCCCTGGCTTTAACTCCCCTTCCAGGATACTATGTTTAATATAATTTTTGACCTGTAGATAAAAAGGTATTGTACTATCCATTAAAACCACCTCATCAATTCTCTGGAACTATTTTTATATATGAATATGTAGATTGATTGCACTCATGTAACTACTGGTACGTACCAGTTAAGTTAATTATATCAGTAACATAAATTAATGTCAAGAGTAAAAACTACACAGGGGGACGCTATTGTGACATTTTTGAGAAGTCAAACACAGCAGAACTATCCCCCGCGCTATTTTTCATATGACAAATGATACAACAAACGACACAGGAAAACCCTCCCCCTGTGTCGTCCCTGTCTTCTCTGTGTCGTTTTAATCGTTTTCCAGCAGTTCGATAATCATACCCAGTTGTGGTATGGCATCTATGTAGGCATATCTGCCGCCGGTGTACTCCCCTGTCTGGACCAGGGTCATACCCTTCTCTTCCATTAGGCGGATGTGTTCCTTCATCCCCTTGATCTGCAGGGCTACATGGTGTATACCCTGGCCATGTTTGTCCAGGAATTCCTGCCAGGTACTGGGCCCGCCTACAGGTTCAATCAGTTCCAGCTGCAGTGAACCCATATCAAAGAAGGCTAATTTGGCCCTGGCTTCAGTGCTTTCACCCCTGTATTTTGTTTCTGCCTTCTCTACAGGATCAGTCAGGCTGATTTCCGGCATCTCTAGCCCGAAAAGTTCAACGAGATTAGCTGCTGCCTTTTCAATGTCCTTTACTACAACACCTACCTGAACCAGTACATTGTTTTGCATCTTTTCCATTTCAGCTGCTCCTTTCTATTGTCTATCAACACTTAATATTATAGCACATTTTAGCACAGGAGTACCGTCCCCCTGTGTCACTTGTGTCATTTCCTCACTTAATAGGTATCAATCAGGGAACGGATGACCAGGTTTTCCTTCAGAACTGCTACAGATAAGTTTTCTTCCGTTTCAACCAGTACAGCCTGTTTCTTACCGGGATAGAGGTGGAAGAAGTTATCACTATATCTTGCCCTATAATCTTTCAGTTCCAGCCAGGTCCAGAGAGCCGGTTTCTCTGCTTCCAGGAATACTCTAAAACAATTGTCAGTTATTTTTTCCACCTGATAAGAAATTTCCGGCTCCTTTAATTCCATGTGCTTTGGTCTGCTGAAAGTAACAAAATTCTCAGATACAGTTTCACCATCTACATTGAGTTCCAACCAGAGCATTAGATTACGGTTCCCATATTGTTCAACATAATCCGCCAGATGCAGGGTTTCCACCAGTGTATTTCTATTGGCAGGAATTTCTACTCCTCTTCGCCCTGCACTTATAGTATTTCCTGCTGGATCAGTCAGTTTCCAGCTGACCTCACCGCTAACTGCCTCTAGTTTATCACTGGTAACATGTAATTCAACAGTATATTTTTCCCCATCCTCCAGGCCTGTAATCAGCAAGGGGGCATAAAATTTTTTAGCCAAATAATGCAGGGCTTTCCAACGGCCATAATAATCTATAGAGGACCAACTGGCAACCGGCCAGCAATCATTTAACTGCCAGTAAAGGGTCCCCATGGTCCGGGGCATGGAACGGCGCCAGTGCTCAACGGCATATTTGATAGCCAGGCCCTGCAAGACCTGACTGGTCCAGAGCAGGTCTTCAAACTTTCCGGGCAGCCTGAACCAATCTAACATATAATGGATAATCGTAGTATTCCCGATAGGA
>JANWJZ010000070.1 GCA_025451675.1 Halanaerobiales bacterium
CCGGATTTCCGGACAGTCTCTACCTCTCCACCAGAAAAGCCGCCCTCCGGGCCAATTATTATCAATATCCTTTTCTTCTCCTTTAAATCCTCTTTTTCCAGGGCACTCCTTAATCCCTGTCCCTGTTCTTCCTCCCAGGGGATTATAACTAAGTCAAATTCTGCAAAAATGTTCTCCAGTTCCTGCAGCTTATAGAATTTATCGATAAGGGGTATTATACCCCGCCGGGACTGCTTGGCCGCCTCTTCAGCTATCTTCTGCCATCTTTCCCGCTTCTTTTCCTGCTTCTTCTCATCCAATTTCACGATGGTCCTTTCTGTGAAAAGGGGTATAATCCTCTGTATCCCCAATTCTGTACACTTCTGGATGATTAATTCCATATTACCTTTCTTGGGAATGCCCTGGGCCAGGGTCACCTGCAGTTCAGGTTCATTCTTATTCCGGTAACTTTCCTTGATGGCAGCCAGCACTTCATTATCCCTGAATTCCCGTATCTCCACAAGATGGTCAAGGCCGTCACCACTACAGACAATGATTTCTTCCCCGGTTCCCAGCCGCAAAACCCTATAGATATGGTTGAAATCATTACCGCCAATCCTAACCATTCCATCGGAAATATCTTCAGGCTGAACAAAAAACCTGTGCATGCTTAAACACCTACTTCCTTTTAACAACAAAGGCAACCCAGTCATTTAAAACCATCTCATCGATTACTTCAAAATCCATCTCATGTATCTTTTCCAGCACCAGGTCCCGCTTTTTCATGATAATACCGGAAAGGATACTTATGGCACCTTCTTCCAGGAAAGGTGGAAGGGAAGGCAGGAGTTTTATGATCAGGTCATGGATGAGATTGGCTGTAATAATGGAAAACTTACCAGTTACTTTTTCAGTCATATCACCCTGCAGGACCTGAACCTTATCTGCAACCTGATTTATCCTGATATTCTCCCGGGCGGCTTCCACAGCCACCGGGTCAATGTCAACTGCTACAATATCTTCTATACCCAGTTGGGCAGCCACTATTGCTAAAATCCCCGTGCCGGTACCGATATCCAGCATCCTTTTTCCCTGCAGGTTACCACCAATATGTTTTTCCATCAGTTCAATACAGAGACGGGTTGTTTCATGGCTGCCGATACCGAAAGCCATCCCCGGATCAATCCTGATAATCTTTCTCTTGTCTTCATCTATGTTCTCCCAACTGGGAGCGATAATAAAATTTTCACCTATTTCCAACGGCCTGAAGAATTTATGCCAGTTGGTAGACCAATCCTCATCCTTCCTATCCTGGACAGTAATAACAGCATCACCGGCATCCAGTGCATAAGCAGATAATTCATTGATTCTCTCCCTTAATCTTTCCAACAGGGCGGGAAAATTTTCATCGTTATTATAATAGGCAGTCAATTTAACCCTGCTGCCGGTTTCTTCAAAAACAACCCCATTACTGCCCAGTTCATTCAGGATATTGGCTACTGCCTCATATGATTCTTCATTTACTTCTACACTTATTTCTTTCCAGTTCATTTTCACACTCCTAAAGCATCACGTACTTTTTTTAACCAGCTTTTCTGTTCCGGATTTATCTCATCGCCGCTCTCTTCAGCAAACTTCATCAATAGCTCTTTCTGCTTCTGATTTAGTTTCCGTGGGATAACGACTTTCACGATGACAAATTGATCTCCCCGGCCATAGCCGTTCAGATGGGAAATACCCTTATTCCGCAGGCGGAAAGATGTACCAGGCTGAGTTCCCTCCGGTATTTTAAACTTTACCTTCCCCTCGAGGGTAGGTACCTCAATCTCATCGCCTAAAGCAGCCTGGACAAAACTGATGGGGACCTCACAATAGATATCATCACCTCTCCGGGTAAAGATTTCATGAGGCCTTACCTGTAAAATGATATAGAGATCGCCACTGGGAGCCCCCGGATCTCCCGCCTCTCCTTCCCCGGCAATCCGCAACCTGGTCCCGGTTTCAACTCCGGCAGGGATATTCACGGTAATCTTCCGCTCTCTCCTGACCTTACCGCTGCCATGACAGGTAGAACAGGGGGTAGTGACTATCTTACCTTCTCCGCCACAACGTTCACAGATTCTGGTCTGGGTAAAATGCCCGAAAGGCGTCCGTTGAGTGATACTGATCTGGCCAGTACCATGGCAATTGGGGCAGGTCTGCACATCAGTACCTGGTTTAGCCCCGCTTCCCCCACAGGTATCACAGGTTTCTGTCTTCGGAATGCTGATTACCTCTGAACCGCCAAAGGCAGCCTTTTCAAAACTGATTTCCAGGCGGTATTGCAGGTCACTACCCCGCCGGGGGCCACGTCTCCTGCTGCCACCCATACCGCCAAAGCTGCCAAAAAACATATCAAAGATATCATCTAAACCGCCAAAGCCCCGGCGGACAAAATCATCAAAATTAAAGTCATCATCATGGATTCCGGCATGGCCATACTGATCATAGCGGGCCCTTTTCTCAGGATCACTTAATATCTCATAGGCCTCCGAGAGTTCCTTAAACTTCTCTTCTGCCTGTGGATCATCTTTATTTACATCAGGGTGTAATTTCCGGGCCAGTTTCCGGTAGGCCTTTTTTATTTCGGCTTCATCGGCATCCCGGCTAACCCCGAGTACCTCATAATAATCCCTTTTATTGGCCAAGTATTTCACCACCTTCCTTAAACTGAGAAAAAGGGGAGAAAAAACTCCCCCTTTTATTCTACAACATTTTAATTAAAATCTCATCTATTTTTAGATAATATTATTTATCTTCATCATCAACTTCTTCATAATCAACATCTACAGTCTTTCCATCATCCTGAGTTGTACCGGAGTCAGCCTCTGCTCCTCCGCCAGCCTGTTGTTCTGCCTGGGTTCTCTGGTACAACTGGGTGCTGAATTCTGTCAGGGCATCCATCAGGCTTTCCTTCTTATTCTTTATCTCTTCAATATTATCTCCCTCCAGGGCTTTCTTTAATTCTTCCCTGGCCTTTTCAACCTTTTCCCTGACATCCTTATCGACCTTATCACCGGCATCCTTTAAGGTCCTTTCTGTTTGATAAACCAGGCTGTCTGCCTCATTCCTTACCTCAATCTCTTCCAGGCGTTTCTTATCTTCTTCCTCAAATTGCTGGGCCTCTTTGACCATCCGTTCAATCTCTTCATCGGAGAGGCCTGAGGACGACTTAATTGTTATTTTCTGCTCATTACCGGTACCCAGATCCTTTGCTGATACATGGACAATACCATTAGTATCTATCTTAAAGGTTACCTCAATCTGGGGAACTCCCCTCGGTGCTGGCGGAATATCGGTTAACTGGAAGCGGCCCAGGGTCTTATTATCTTTGGCCAGCTTTCTCTCACCCTGTAAAACATGGATATCAACACTGGTCTGATTATCTGTAGCAGTTGAAAAGATCTTACTTTTCTCTGTCGGGATAGTTGTATTCCTTTCAATTAACTTTGTGAAAACACCGCCAAGGGTTTCAATACCCAGTGATAATGGTGTTACGTCAAGGAGAACAATATCCTTTACTTCTCCGGCCAGTATACCGCCCTGGATGGCTGCTCCCATGGCCACAACTTCATCAGGGTTAATCCCCTTATGGGGTTCTTTTCCGATCAATTTCTTTACTGCTTCCTGGACAGCCGGTATTCTGGTCGAACCACCTACCAGGATAACCTCATCTATATCTGCCGCAGTCAAACCTGCATCTGCCAGAGCCTGCCGGGCAGGGCCCATGGTCCTTTCAATCAGATCTGCGGTTAACTCCTCAAATTTGGCCCTGGTAATATCCATATCCAGATGTTTGGGGCCATCTTCTGTCTGGGTGATGAAAGGCAGGTTAACATTGGTTGTCAGCACAGAAGACAGCTCTTTTTTGGCCTTTTCGGCTGCATCCTTCAATCTCTGCAGGGCCATATTATCTTTTCTCAAATCAACGCCATATTCTTTCATAAACTCATCGGCCATGTAATCGATGAGCCTCTGGTCAAAATCGTCACCACCAAGTTTATTATCTCCACTGGTTGCCAGAACCTCAAATACACCGTCACCCAGTTCCAAAATAGAGACATCAAAGGTTCCGCCACCAAGGTCATAAACCAGTATAGTGTGTTCTTTTTCGTCATCCAGGCCATAGGCCAGTGCAGCAGCTGTAGGCTCATTGATGATTCTCTTTACTTCCAGGCCGGCAATCCTACCGGCATCTTTGGTAGCCTGCCTTTGAGCATCTGTAAAATAGGCAGGAACAGTAATAACTGCTTCTGTTACCTCTTCGCCCAGATACTCCTCTGCATCCCTCTTCAATTTTTGCAGAATCATGGCAGAGATTTCCTGTGGTGTGTAATCCTTGCCATTGAGATTTACCTTATAATTAGAGCCCATATGTGTTTTAATTGAGCTCACCGTATTTTCCGGGTTGGTAATTGCCTGTCTCTTGGCAGGTTCTCCAACCAATCTCTCGCCTTTTTTAGAATAGGCCACAACAGAAGGAGTCGTTCTATTACCCTCTGCATTGGGTATAATAACAGGTTCACCACCTTCTATTACTGCAACACAGGAATTGGTTGTTCCCAGGTCAATACCTATAATTTTACCCATAATAATTCTCCTCCCTTATATAATGTTATAATGCTGAATAGATGGATTAAATTCAGGACTCAATTTATTCTAAATAATACTATTTTTGCCCACATCATATAATATTTTCCAGTAAAAAGTGAAATGGTTTTATTTGGCAACCTTGACCATAGAGGGCCTTATTACTATATCATTATTTAATATGTAACCTTTCAGTAACTCTTCTACCACAATACCGGATTCATATTCATCAGTCTCAACCTGTTGTACAGCATTATGATAATTATGATCAAACTCTTTGCCCACTGCTTCAATATTCTCTACACCCTGTTTCTCCAGAAAATCCATCAGCTGTCTATGAATCATCTCTATCCCTTTACGAAAATCTTCACCGCTTCCCTCCTGGGCCAGAGCCCGGTCAAAATTATCCAGTACAGGAAGTAATTCTTCGATTAATCCAGCCACAATGGTAGATTTAAGTTTAGCAAACTCTTTCTCGTTTCGCTTTCTATAATTGCTAAAATCAGCCTGTAATCTCAATAAACGATTATTAAGGTCTTCCTTCTCCTGTTCCTTTTCAGCCAGCTTTTTTTCCAATTCATCTATGGTCTTCAATAATTCAGCAGTGTCATGCCCTTCTTTTACTTCCCCTTTTTCTGCTTCCGCTGCATCTTCAGTTCCGTCAGTTTCTTCTATCCCTTCTGCTTTATCTTCCTGTAAGCTCTCTCCTGCTTCAGCATCGACAATACCGTCTAACTCATCCTGCAAGGTTGCATCAGCAGCAACTGATTCCATCGTTTCTTCTTTATTGCTTAGGGCTTCTTCAGTCATAAACCTTTCTTCTTCTGTTCTTCCATTAATGTTATTTTCCATATTCTCACCTACTTAACTCAGATATTATTTGGCTTATTAATCTGGACATGGTATTAACTGAGGCCAGAACCTTCGGATATTCCATCCTGGTCGGACCGATTACGCCAATCCTGCCGATAGCACTGTCACCCACAAAATAAGTGGCGATAACAACACTGCATTTTTGCATATCCTCTAAGATATTTTCCTGTCCTATCAATACTACAAGTTCCTGGTCAGGTACTTTAATAAACAATTCCTTCAACAGTTCTTCCTCTTCCAGTATCTTCATTACCTTCTTCAGGCTATCCATGTCTTTGAATTCAGGTTGATCCAGGATATAAGAAGTGCCTCCCAGATAAATCTTAAAATCATGGGGACTGGAAAGAACTATTATCCCTTTATGGATGGGATCCAGAATATCACCGGAAATATTGAGCTTACCGAGCAATTCATCACTTAGTTTTTTAAGGTAATCTTCAGTTATGCTTGCCAGATCTTTATTGCAAATCTTATCACTGAAGAAATTGTTTAAATAATTAACCTGCCTCTTATTCAACGGGCTGGCCAGTTTAATAATCTTATTATGCACCAGGCCTGTATCGGTTATTAACAGTATAAGGTAATTCTGATTGTCAACCGGTGTTATCTGGATATGCTTTATTCTCACTTTCGGGGCCAATGGTTCAGATACTATTGATGTATGCCGGGTAATCCGGGAAAGCATCCTGGCAAGATGGCTCATTATATTCTCTATCCCGTTCTTATACTGGAGGTCCTTCATTAACTGTTCCACCTGTATCTTCAGGTCAATCTCCCGGGGGAATTGCTCCTCACCTCTAATCAGGCTGTCAACATAAAAACGATACCCTTTATCAGAAGGTATTCGTCCGGCAGAAGTATAGGGTTGTTCAATGAGGCCCAGTTCTTCCAGATCTGACATCTCATTTCTAATGGTGGCTGAACTGATCCCCAGTTTATATGATTTGGCCAGGGTCCTGGAACCAACAGGTTCTGCAGTTAAAATATGTTCATGAATAATGGCTTTAAGTATTCTCCGCTTCCGTTCATCAACCTTTTTAACCACAAGCAGTTCACCCCTTTGTTAGCACTCTCTTTTAAAGAGTGCTAATCGTTAATAATAAGATAACACATGAGAATTCTTTTGTCAATATCAAGGCAAAAATTCCATAAAAACGAGATTTCCCAATAAGAGGCCCTTTTCGGTCAGGCGGATTCTTTCATCACCTACGCTGATTAAACCCTGCAATTTTAATTTTTCTATTTCTCTGGCATAGTATTCGTTCAATTTAACATTAAATAAATCATAAAACTCAGTAAGGGATACCCCTTCCAGCAGGCGCAGGCCCATAAAGACCATCTCAGCCATCATTTCTTCCTTACTTGATTCTATTCTTTCCTCTACCGGTAATTTCCCGGCTTTTAATTTCTCCATATATAAAAAAAGGTCAGCATGATTCCAGAAACGCTCAGGGGCAATAAAACTGTGGGCCCCAGCCCCTACCCCCAGATAAGGTGTGAATTCCCAGTAGATGCGGTTATGCCTGGACTGATAACCCTTCCGGGCAAAATTGGAAATCTCGTAGTGTTCATAGCCATTAGCGGTCAGAACCTGCCGGGCCAGTAGATACATATCCGCATCCAGGGCATCATCTGTTTTCTTAAACTCCCCTGCTGCCAGAGCAGCTGCCAGGGGGGTGCCCTTCTCTATCTGGAGGCTGTATAAGGATATGTGATATGGGGATAATTGAACTGCCTGTTTTAAAGTCTTTTCCCATTCTGCAAGTGTCTGGCCTGGTATAGCATAGATAAGGTCTATACTGTAATTATCAAAATACTGGCTGGCTAATTCTATCTTCTCCAGGGCTTCCCGGGAATCATGCCTCCTGCCCAGGAAGCTTAATTCCCGGTCATTAAAGGATTGGACCCCGATACTGAGCCTGTTAATACCAATCCTGCGGTAGTCCCGGATTTTATCCTCAGTCAGGCTTGACGGATTTACCTCCAGGCTTATCTCTGCAGAAGGAGAAAGGGTAAAGTCCCTGGATAGTAATTCCAGTATTCCAGCCACCTGCCTTGCTGTCAAAAGGCCAGGGGTACCTCCGCCGAAATATACAGTCTGCATAACCGGCTTCCCCTTTTTTTCATTATTCAATAATGAAGAGTAGATCCTGAGTTCTTCCTTTAAAAAATGTATATATTCCTCAACAATTTCCCGTTCAAAATTTACTGAATAAAAATCACAGTACCTGCATTTCCCCTGACAGAAGGGGATATGCAGGTATAAACCAAAAGTATCATTATTAATATCATTATTAATATCATTATTCATATCTCTATTCATCTTCATCACGCTGTAATACGGCCATGAATGCCTCCTGAGGGATTTCCACCTTACCCACCATCTTCATCCGTTTCTTTCCCTCTTTTTGTTTCTCCAGCAGTTTTCTTTTTCTGGTCACGTCACCCCCGTAACACTTGGCCAGAACATTCTTCCTTAAAGCCTTAATATTTACCCTGGCAATAATCTTATTGCCGATAGCTGCCTGGACAGGCACCTCGAACATCTGCTGGGGGATCAGATTCTTCAACCTTCTCACCAGGGAACGCCCTTTTGCTTCAGCAAAATCCGCATGCACAATGATTGAAAGGGCATCAACCGGTTCACCATTGATAAGGATATCCAGTTTCACCAGTTTGCTCTCTTTAAAGCCGATAAACTCATAATCCAGGGTGGCATAGCCACGGGTTCTGGATTTCAGGTTATCGAAGAAATCGGTAATCAGTTCACTCAAGGGTATTTCGTAGACCAGTTTCACCCGGCTTTCATCTATATACTGCATGTCCTTAAATTCCCCACGGTTCTGCTGACAGAGCTCCATGGCCTGGCCGACAAATTCATCAGGCAGGAAAATCTCCGCCTTCACATAGGGTTCTTCAATCTTTTCAATATTAATGGGTTCCGGAAAATCTGCCGGATTCTCTATCTCCAGGACCTCTCCATTTTTCAGGGTAACCAGGTATTCTACACTGGGAGCAGTAACAACTAAATCAAGGCCATACTCCCTTTCCAGCCTTTCCTGGATAATCTCCATATGCAGCAGGCCCAGGAAACCGACACGGTAACCAAAACCCAGGGCTTCAGATGTTTCCGGCTCATAGGTCAGGGAGGCATCATTTAACTGCAATTTTTCCAGGGCATCATTTAATAAGCCATAGTCAGCATTATCTGTCGGATAAAGCCCGCTGTAAACCATGGGTTTTATCTGCTTATATCCAGGTAAGGGTTCTGCCGCAGGATTTGCTGCACTGGTGATGGTATCACCCACCCGGCAATTTTTCACCTCTTTGATACCGGCAATGATATAACCAACATCACCACTGGAAAGCCTATCAGTCTTTACCATATCAGGCTTAAAGACACCTACTTCATCCACCTGGTAAACCTTATTGGTAGACATCAATTTTATCTCATCGCCGGCTTTTACCTGGCCATCGACGATACGGACATAAGCGATGACCCCCTGATAGGAATCATAAAAGGAATCAAAAACCAGGGCCCGCAGGGGCTTTTCGATGGTATTATCAGGAGCAGGTATATATTTTATGACTGCATCAAGGATATCCTCAATACCAATTCCTTCTTTGGCACTGGCCAGGATGGCTCCATCCGGATCAATACCTATATCCATCAGCTGTTCCTTCACCCAATCCGGATTGGCACTGGGTAAATCTATCTTATTGATAACCGGAATTATCTCAAGGTCATGTTCCAGGGCCAGGTAAATATTGGCCAGGGTCTGGGCCTCCACCCCCTGGGAAGCATCAACAACCAGCAGGGCACCTTCACAGGCAGCCAGGCTGCGGGAAACCTCATAGGCAAAGTCAACGTGTCCGGGAGTATCGATAAGATTCAGCTCATAACCTTTATATTCCAGGCGGACCGGCTGGGCCTTAATCGTTATCCCCCTCTCCCGTTCCAGGTCCATCTTATCCAGCACCTGGTCCTTCATCTCCCGTTCAGACAGGGCTCCAGTGTATTCCAGCAATCTATCAGCTAAGGTAGATTTACCATGATCTATATGGGCAATTATGCAAAAATTACGGATGTGATCAGTTGTCCCCTTCAAGTAAGTTCCTCCTTCTTCCACTAATTCAAAGAATATTATAACATTGCCACATTTTTTTATCAACAAAAAGCGCTTATTTGCAGATTCCTGCATAACTACATCATTTTCTCAGGTCAATTTTCTAATATCTTCCCTTCAGCTTCTGTAAAAGCAACCACATCTCTTTCATTAGATTCTCAATCACTATAAATAAGTTTAAAATATCTCATTTAATCCCTCTCAGTATTTTCCGCTTTCAACAGTCATCAATCTTGTGGAACCCAGGTTATCATGGTGGTAATAGATAATTTCTCCATCCCCACAATTACTCCTTCAACCCTGGCTATCTGCCTGTTTA
>JANWJZ010000071.1 GCA_025451675.1 Halanaerobiales bacterium
GCCTTTCCCTGAAGGTCTTTTTCTCCTCCTTATAGATTATACCGATGGGGATTCTGTGCCCCCATTCATTGGCCTTTTCCATCGCTGCCATATAATCAGTGGGGTCATAATCATCACCCAATTTATAAACCCTTTCTTTATACCACTGATAGGTATTGACCCTGTTAAAGGTAACACAGGGCTGCAGGATATCAATGAGGGCATAACCCTTATGCATTATGGCCGCCTTGATCAACTCCTGCAGGTGTTCCCTCTCACCGACAAAACCCCTGGCCACAAAACTGGCCCGCATGGCCACAGCAAAGGGTATTGGATTAAAGGGCTCGGACGTAATTCCCTCAGGCTGAACGGCCGTTTTAATCTGATGGCCGGTTGTAGGTGAAGCCTGCCCCTTTGTAAGGCCATATATCTGATTATTATGGACCAGATGCGTAAGGTCTGGATTACGCCTGATATTGTGCAGGAGGTGATTACCGCCCTCACCATAGTTATCCCCGTCACCGGATTCAACGATAACCTTCATCTCCGGGTTGGCCACTACCATCCCTATGGCTGCCGGTAAAGCCCGGCCGTGTAAACCATTGAAACCATTCACCCTAATATAATGCACCATTTTGGCCGCCTGGCCAATCCCGGTAAACATGGTAACCTGCTCAGGAGACAGGCCCAAATCAGCCAGAGCATTGGCCAGTGCCTGACGGAGGGGGAAATTACCACAGCCTGGACACCAGGCTGTCTCTCTATTGGCTTCATACTTCGCCAGTAATCCCATTATTTAATCACCTCTTCCTTAAAACGCTCCACTATCTCTCTAGCCGTAAAGGGACGCCCGTCATATTTCAGGATATTATATTTGGCCCGGATACCCGTCTCACTGCTAATCAAACGGCCAAACTGGGCTGTAGCGTTATTCTCCACGATGACCAGTTCCTTATCCCTGAAATCGTTCAGCCTTTTTACAGGCAGGGGCCAGACATCACTGTATGACAATAAACCCACCTTAAAGCCCTCTTCCTCCAGGATTTCCCGTGCCTCTTTCAGGGCTCCATAGGTTGAACCCCAGCCAATCAGCAGATAGTCTATCTCCTCTCCACCCAGATAGAGGGGTTCCTCCAGATCTTCCCCGCACAGTTTATCAAGTTTCCTGGCCCTTTTCTCCACCATGGCCTTCCTGACCTCTCCATCCTCAGTGATATGACCATATTCATCATGTTCATCACTATCCATCAGGACTACCTGGCCGGGAATCAGTCCGGGATAAGCCCTGGGGGATATACCATCTTCAGTCAGGAGATAGGGTTTAAATACCTTTTCTTCATTATTGGCATATTCCCTGATCTCCCCTTCCTCCATGAGGTAATATTCCACTTTCAGGCTGCTAAAATCAAAGGCCGGTACATTGCAGGTTGAATCTGCCAGGTACTGGTCAGTCAGGATGATTACCGGTATCCGGTATTTATCTGCCAGATCAAAGGCCCGGAAAGCCTGCCGGAACAAATCCTCATGGTTCCTTGGTGCCAGCACCACCAGAGGCAAATCCCCCTGGCCGGCATTGATGGCAAAAAGCAGGTCTCCCTGTTCAGTCCTGGTAGGAAGCCCGGTGGCCGGACCCGGTCTCTGGGCATCGGCTATGACCACCGGAATCTCCCCGATACCGGCCAGGCCTACCGCCTCTGTCATCAGGGCAAAACCTCCCCCGGAGGTCCCGGTCATGGCACGGATACCGCTAAAGGAGGCACCCAGGGCCATATTTATAGCCGCAATCTCATCCTCAGCCTGTTCCACTACAAGGCCCAGTTCCTTCTGTTTACCGGCCAGATAATTCATGATACCGGTAGCCGGAGACATGGGATAGGCAACATAAAACTTCACACCGGCAACTGCTGCTCCCATGGCCAGGGCATCATTGCCATTGATATAAATTTGATCACCAGCCCTGCTGGCCTTTTCCAGCTTGATCCTGGAATCAACCAGATTATAACCTGCCTGCAATAATTTGATATTATCCTCCTGTATATCCTCTCTGCTGAAGTATTCCCTGATTACCTTCTCTCCCTCAGCACAATCCAGGGAAAGGAGTTTCAGCACTGCACCGACAAAAACTGTATTGACGCCCCGGGGGTTGATATCCCTGGCTATCTCTTTGGCCTTAATCTGGAGCAGTTCTTTACCCCCTGTCTCTGCTTCCCCGTCATACAAAATCAATCCGCCTGGCACAACCCTATCCTTATGTAATGATATGGTCTCTTCATTTAGTGCAATCAATATATCAATCTCATCTGAAACTGATTCTACCGGGACAGTTCCAAATCTGATGGTAACAAAATTATGGCCTCCCCTGATCCGGGACATATAATCCTGGGCAGTAAAGATATTATAGCCCATCCGGAAGAGGGTCTTACCGAGAAGATAGTCAACGGTATTTAAGCCCTGACCCGCAGCACCACCTATTACAATAGTTAACTCCATTTGCCAACTCCTTTCCAGAATTATGGATATTTTATAATATTATTCGAGTCAAAAGACAAAAATCCTGCAAAAAGTAATTATTATCATTACTTCATAATTATATAGGCATAAAAAAAGAGGAGGGCAAACCGCCCTCCCCTGTTAAATATAGTAAACTACCCGGATAATCAATTGACAGCCCTGAGGACCATTAAATAATGGGCAAGGGCTCCAAACAGGATGAAAAAATGGAAAATTTCATGAAAGCCAAAATATTTATTACCCGGTTTTTTTAGAATATAGAAGATGCTGCCGGCAGTAAACAATATCCCCCCACTTAACATATATATCCAGACATCTAAAGGCATATTCAGGAAAAACTCCCTGATAGGGATAATCCCCACCCAGCCCATCAGGAGATAGATTAATGTATAAAACCAGCGGGGTGCCCGTAGATAAAAAAACTTAAAGAAAAACCCTCCTAATACCAGAGCCCACTGGATTCCAATAATTATCCAGCGCCAATAACCGGTCAAATAAATTATAGTAACAGGTGTATATGTACCTGCAATCATCACAAAGATTGCAAAATGATCCAGCTTCCTCCAGATTGAATGGCCGTCTTCTTCTTTCTTAAATGCATGGTAGAGTGAACTGGCCAGAAACAATAAAATTACTGAAGCCCCATAGATAGTTGAAACAAAGAGATTGAGTATAGAATGCCTGGCCGTATACATCAGATATACCGTCCCCGCCACAGCCAGCAGAAAGCCGGCGAAATGTGAATAAAAAGAAACCCTTTCAGTTTTTTTAATAATATTCATCTTCCTTCCTGATTTTTTTAAACTACCCCTAAATTTATAAAAACCACCTTTTAAATTATCAGTTCCAGTATCTCCTCAAACTTACTGTAGATTTCTTCATTCTTCAGGCTCCTCTCTGCCCTCGGGAGGTCCAGTAAAATCTCCCGGCGGATACCGGTCGGTTTTTCTGAAAGGATTATTACCCTGTCTGCCAGCAATACCGCCTCTTCCGGGTCATGGGTAATCAGGAAGATTCCAAACTTCTCCCGTCCATATTCCTCCAGCAAGAGTTCCTGAAGCTGGTACTTCAAACCTATATCCAGGGATTTAAAGGGCTCATCCATCAAGAGTAGTTCTGGCCTGATAGCTAGGGCCCGGACCATCTCCAGCCTCTGTTTCATACCTCCGCTTAGCTGGGCAGGATAGGCCTCCCTGTAATCCAGCAGGCCGGTCCTCTCCAGTAACCGCTCCCGGATTTGCTTTCCCTCCACTTCCCCTAAAAAATTCTCCTGGACAAAGGCGATATTGGCCTCAACACTCTTCCAGGGTAAGAGGCGGGGTTCCTGGAAGATATAACCCAGGCGCAGCCCCTCACGGAAAGACAATTCTCCCCTGTCCGGAAAAAGCAGGCCGGAAATGATATTCAAGAGGGTAGTCTTACCACAGCCGGAAGGCCCCACCAGGGCCACAATCTCCCCCTCACGGAGCTTTAAGGAGACATCCTCCAGTACCCTCAATTCACCATTATTATTCCTGAAACTCTTATAGATATTCCTCAATTCCAGCAAAGAATCATTCCCTCTCTTCATCTGTACTCCACCCTGTCACCCTTCTCTCCAGTGCCTGCAATAACCCATATTCAAAAACCAGCATGAAAAGGACCAGGATAAGAGTCCAGGCAAACAGCTTCTCCGTCTCCAGGTTGCTGTTGGCCATACTCAGGGCAAAACCCACCCCGCTGTTACTACCGATATACTCGGCGAAGATGGTGGATTTCCAGGCAAAAGAGATACCCACACTGATTGCCGAAACCAGATGGGGCACCAGTCCGGGAAAATAGATACCGGTGATAATCTTCCTCCTGGAACAGCGGTAAACCCTGGCCATCTCCACCAGCCGGGAATCTATACTGTCCAGGCCGGAGAATATATTGATAAAGATTATGGGAAAGGTAACTATAAAAATGAGAAAAACCGGTGTCAGATCAGCAGCTATACCGAACCAGATTACAGCGAAAACCACCCAGACAACCGGTGGTATAATCTGGATAACCGTAATTATGGGCCGGAAAAAATCCTGCCAGAAGGGACTGGCCTTCAGCAGAAGGGCCAGAATAGTCCCTGCCAGCAGTGCCAGGGAATAACCCAGGAGGGTCCTGCGTAAAGTTATTATTATATTTACCCATAAAGACCCGGACTGCCAGAGCCCCCTCATAGCTTTGAAGGTCTCCCCCGGTGAAGGTAGTATCAGGGGATGATGCCTTCTGGATAAGAGAGCCCAGAAAAGAAGCACTACCAGCAAGCCAGTAGCGCCCCTCATAAACCTCTTCCACCCGGGCTTAATCTGCCTGAATATAGAATGCCTCATCTGGTAACTGACCACCTATCATCTCGGGGTAGAGTGTCAATATTTCATTAAAATAGAGTTCAATTAACTCCCTGGTCTCTTCTATAGGGTAAATATTGAGATTTATCCTGGCAAAAGACTCCTGAACGATGGGGGCCGGCTGGCCAAAATATTCGGCAGCCAGGGCAGCAGCCTCTGCAGGATTGGCCTTGACCCAGTCCACACCCTGCCGGTAATACTCATTGATAGTTTTCATCAATTCAGGCCTGCTCTCAGCAAAATCCCCCCTGGCAAAGAGGCCGACAAAGGGAATCCGCTCATCCCCGCCATGCAGCTTGCCCCACTCTTCCTGTAAGTCCAGGGAAAGGACAGCCTGATCATAGTTCTTCAGCGTGATGGTAACCATGGGCTCAGGCAGGACTATGGCATCCAGCTGGCCCAGTTGGAAGGTTCTGGCACCATTATTGGAGGGCATGTAAACATACTCCACCCTGTCCGGATCTACACCATTTTTAAGCAGGAAATAACGGGCCAGGAAATCCAGCGGGCCTCCCTGCAGCGGCAGGCTCAGGGTCTTGCCCTCCAGATCTGACCAGCTCTCTGCCTTAAAACCGCTGGTCAGGAGATAATCGATTCCCCAGATATTTGTATTCAGCAAACGGACATCAATTCCCCTGTTATAGGCCCTTCCTCCCACATTGACTCCTGTCATCAAAAGCTCAATCTCTTTTTGAGCGATAAGGGAAAGGCCCCTCTGATGGTCCGGGGAAATGGTGATTTCCATCTCCACCATATCTCCCAGGACTCCGCTCTCCTTCATCCAGAGCAAGGGCAGGGCCCCTACAGTAGGCGGGCTCTGTACCGCTATTTTCTCAGCTCCCATGCTTACACTGGAAAAAACCAATAGAAAAAGGGCTATAACCAAGAATAAGGAAACTCCTTTAAATCTCTTCATATTCAACATAACCTCCTGATTTTAAATGCATTAATCCTTTAACCTATATTATATCAATGAAAAGCAACAGTAATTTTCCGGTTTAAAGAAAATTAACCTGCCCCACCGCCTCCGCCACCGGCTACACCTCCGCCTCCACCGCCCATTCCACCGGTTGAAGTGCCCGTATAGGTACCTGTTGTTCCCACTACCATTGTGCTGAGCAAGACATAATCAATCATCTCCACCAGTTCAAGGGCAGCCAGGGTTGTCCCCAGTTCTGCTGCATCCATCTCTATCCAGGCCGGTGTCTTCACCTCATCTGCCTTCTTAAAGACCCTTTTATATCTTTCCAGTATAGCAGCATTGAAATATTTGTGCAAGATTATATACTCTATCTCCTGGAAGAAATACTCCAGGGCAGTATTATAGTCCCCTGCCTCAATCAGGCTCTCCAGTTTATTTTTCTTCTCCTCAACCTCAGCAAGTACCTCCTCTTTTAAATGGAGGGCTTCCGGTGTGAAAATATTATATACGAGGCCCTTGATTATCCTGCCGAAGAACATATTCAAGGAGGCAACACCCAGCCCCAACAATATAGACTGGTGATAGACTGCCCCCAGGACAAGGAAAACCGGTGCCAGAAATAAAAACATGAGAGATGAATATAAGGTCCGTTTCCTGTCGTACTGGGCCCGCTCTGATATAAAGCCCCTATCCTTCAGTGAATCCTTCAACTCCCTATCCATCCGGGAGAACCATCTGTAATCCTGGAAAAATTCCTTCAGCCTGTTATCCTTCTCCAGCCGTTCAATGATCATTGCCTCAATCTTACTGAGGTTTTCCTTATCGAGGATTTCTGCCGCAATCTCGGCCTGCTTACCCCAGAAAGCACTTTTTTTCAGGGAACTGATTAATTTAATCTTCCCTTTCCTGGCCAGTTCATAAATCTGGACCGTTATACCTCTCCTTGTATCATAGTGATTAAGGAGCAGGGCTTTTTCGTACATCAATAAATCCCTGCTGGAAAACTGGCCCCTGCGGGGCAAAGGTTTCTCCCTCCCCACTATATCTACCAGCATCCAGACAATACCGGCAATGATCAAAAGGACAAAAAACAGAATATCTTCTCTCTGCCATTCCCATCCTGAATCAGTCTTTCTGGCTGACATCTCCACCTGCTCTGGGAAGGCCAGATAGAGCCTGTAATCCTCCCTGGGAGCCAGGTATTCTTTATGGAAATGGAATTCCCTCTCACCGCTGGCCAATAGATCACCTGCCGGCCTGAACTCTGTCACCTCTACCGGCCAGGGCAGCCTGATCCAGACATCCAGATCCCTGATGGGCACATCCCAGTCCGAACCGGTCGGTGTCCAGTGAATAAGATTCCTGCCCGAGACACTCTGTAAACCAGCCCTGCCGATATAGCGTAATAAGAAAGTGGCCTTCCTTCTTTCCTGGTGGTCATAATACCATTTAATCCGCAGGTTCCGCCTTCCGGAAAGCTCATAATCCTCTACCGGGACATCAAGTCCTTCAATGCCGGCAAATTCCAGGTTTGAAAAAACATTTCTTTCAATCTCCCGGTAGGCATATGTAAAATCCCCTTCAATAAAATAAAAGGTAATTCTCTCTTCCACCAGGAAATCTCCCTCTTCATTGACCTGCATCTCTATATCATAATTGGATATCTCATATTCCTTGGCATGACTTAGTGACGAAAGGCAGCAAAGAACTAATATACAGGTGGTAAAAATCATTATGAAAACTGAAAACCTATCCCTCATATCCTTGAATCTATACAAAAATATCCCTCCCGGATCCAGGATTTTTACTATAATTACATTATACCATTATCACCAATAAATAAAAAGTATTGCAAAAAAATACCGGAGGAAAATTCCTCCGGTATAATTTATTCACTCTATGCTAAAGCCTCTCTCCGCAATATCTCTGCCTTATCTGTCCTCTCCCATGGAAGTTCTAAATCATCCCTGCCAAAATGGCCATATTTGGCCACCTGTAGATAGATAGGACATTCTTTACTATAATATATTTTGGTTCTTTTTCCACTGACAAGGCTGAACCATCCTCCCTTATGATATCCTGTCCGTACATTTCCTCCATTCTGTTAATATTATAACATTTCTAACTGGCTTTTAGC
>JANWJZ010000072.1 GCA_025451675.1 Halanaerobiales bacterium
GTACCATATTCCTTCGTCAATTCCCCAACCTTTTCTTCTGTACCTCTTCCAAAGATAATCCTGGTCGGACTATAGAATTCAAAGTTTTCCATAGATAAATCCTCCTCATCTGATCTTATTTATCCATTAAATTAGCCATTTAAATTATCTATAAATCACCAATTAAATTATGTAATACTATTCTGCAGGATTCTTTTTCCGGAACTCATTATTGATTATATCATTTCCTGCCTTATTCTTCAATTTTATGCACCGGACAGGTATTTTTTAAGGAAATAGAATAATACTAGAAATATAAGAAGCTAAGAGAGGTGGAGGTAATATTATGGCAAGAGAGACAAAGATGATGGATGGAAATGAAGCGGCTGCCTATGTATCCTATGCCTTTACGGATATAGCAGCCATTTACCCAATAACTCCATCTTCACCGATGGCCGAACTGGTCGATCTCTGGTCTGCCCAGGGCAGGAAAAATATCTTCGGCCAGCAGGTCCGGGTAGTGGAGATGCAGTCAGAGGCAGGGGCTGCCGGAGCTGTTCATGGTTCATTACAGGCTGGGGCCCTGACCACAACCTATACTGCCTCCCAGGGCCTCCTGCTGATGATACCCAATATGTATAAGATAGCCGGAGAATTGCTGCCCGGGGTATTCCATGTCAGTGCCAGGGTTGTAGCCACAAATGCCCTGTCCATTTTCGGGGAACATTCAGATGTGATGGCCGCAAGGCAGACCGGCTTTGCCTTCCTGGCCTCCAGCAGTGTCCAGGAAGTGATGGATATGGCGGCAATAGCCCATCTGTCGGCAATTAAATCCCGGGTCCCCTTCTTACATTTCTTCGATGGTTTCCGCACCTCCCATGAGATAAACAAGATAGAAATACTGGATTATGATGAACTGGCCAGTCTGGTGGATTATGAGGCTGTGGAGGAATTCCGGAACAGGTCCCTTAATCCAGACCGGCCGGTCCTGAGGGGTACAGCCCAGAACCCGGATATCTATTTCCAGATGCGGGAAGCCGTTAATCCATTCTACATGCAGGTACCGGATATTGTAGAAGACTATATGCAAAAATTAAAGGAGCTTACCGGCCGGGAATATCACCCCTTTACATATTATGGGGCTGAGGATGCCGAATATATCATCATCGCCATGGGCTCTGGCTGTAATGTTATCGAGGAAGTAATTGATTACCTGCTGGAGCGGAATGAAAAGGTAGGGATGATTAAGGTCCATCTCTACCGGCCTTTTTCCGAGAAATATTTCTTTAAAGTCCTGCCGGAGACGGTGAAAAGGATTGCGGTCCTGGACCGGACCAAGGAACCGGGTGCTCCCGGAGAACCCCTCTATGAGGATGTCCGCAGCGTCTTCTATGGCAAATATGGCAAAGAAAATCAGCCCCTTATCATAGGCGGCCGCTATGGACTGGGCCAGAAGGATGTCCGCCCTTCCCAGATCCTGGCTGTTTTCAATAATCTAAAACAGGAAAACCCGAAAAA
Source organism: Halanaerobiales bacterium (assembly GCA_025451675.1). GTDB lineage: Bacteria > Bacillota > Halanaerobiia > Halanaerobiales > DTU029 > DTU029. Next base: position 1,498 of record JANWJZ010000072.1, read on the forward strand.
CCACTTCACCGTAGGTATCGTGGATGATGTGACCAATAGCTCCCTGCCGGAAGAGGATATTATCGACACTACTCCGGAGGGTACTATCAGCTGCCGCCTCTGGGGCCTGGGCTCAGACGGGACAGTTGGTGCCAATAAGATGGCCATCAAGATCATCGGGGATAAGACGGATCTCTATGCCCAGGGCTATTTCTCCTATGACAGCAAAAAATCCGGCGGGACCACCATCTCCCATCTCCGCTTTGGCAAAAAACCGATAAAATCATCCTACCTGGTCTATGATGCGGATTATGTGGCCTGTCACAACAAATCCTTCATCTATCACTATGATCTCCTCATGGGCCTGAAGAAAAATGGTGTCTTTGTCCTCAACTGCCCCTGGTCGGAAGAGGAACTGGAGGAGAAGATACCGGCAGCTATTAAGAGATATATTGCCGAAAACAATATTGAATTCTATATCATCGATGCAGTGAGCCTGGCCCGGGAGGTAGGTTTGAATAACCGGATCAATATGATCATGCAGACGGTCTTCTTCAAACTGGCCAATGTGATACCCATCGATGATGCCATTAGCTATTTGAAGGAATTCATTACCCAAACCTATGGCCGGAAGGGTAAGAAAATCGTGGAGATGAACCACAGGGCGGTAGATTTATCCCTGGAAAGACTCCAAAAGGTTAATGTTCCGGATCACTGGCTCAATGCTGAGGATGATTGGGAAGCATACCCTGAAAAAGAGGAGCCGGAATTCATTAAAAAGATCAAGAACCCCATTGGCCGCCGCGAAGGGGATGAGTTACCCGTCAGTGTCTTTAAAGGAATGGAAGATGGTACCTTCCCACTGGGGACAACTAAATATGAGAAACGCGGTATAGCTGTGATGCTGCCCCAGTGGCAGACGGAAAACTGTATCCAGTGTAACCAGTGCTCCTATGTCTGTCCCCACGCCACTATCAGGCCCTTCCTCCTGGATGAGGAGGAAAAGAGGAATGCCCCGGATACTTTTGAGACCAAAAAGGCAGCAAAGCCGATACCAGATGGCTATCATTACCGGATCCAGGTCAGCGTTATGGATTGTACCGGCTGTGGCAACTGTGCCGATATCTGCCCGGCTCCGGAAAAAGCCCTGGTCATGGTCAATGCCGAGGAAGAGATGCCCCGGCAGCTGGAGAATTGGGAATATGCCGCCAACCATGTGACCTATAAGGACCACCTGATGGCCAAAACCAATGTCAAGGGCAGCCAGTTTGCCCAACCCCTGCTGGAATTCCATGGTGCCTGCCCCGGCTGCGGGGAGTCAGCCTATACCATCCTGGCCACCCGGTTATTTGGTGACCGGATGATCATTGCCAATGCTACCGGCTGTTCTTCCATCTGGAGTGCCAGTGAAGCCTCCATTCCCTATACCACTAACCGGGAAGGGAAGGGGCCGGCCTGGGCCAATTCCCTCTTTGAGGACAATGCCGAATTCGGCTATGGTATTTACCTTGGGGTAAGCCAGATCAGGCAGAGATTGAAAAACCTGATGGAAAAAGGGATGGATGAGATAGACATTGATGCCGACTGTAAGAATGCCTTCCAGTACTGGCTGGAGAACATGGATAATGGAGAGGCCAGTAAAGATGCCAGCCGGCGGCTGCTGGAAATCATTGAGAGGCCTGAGTATAGGAATATAAAGCTCATCCAGGATATCCTGAGATATAAGGATTATCTGGTCAAGAAATCCATCTGGATCATAGGTGGAGATGGCTGGGCCTACGATATCGGCTATGGCGGCCTTGACCATGTCCTGGCCTCCGGGGAAGATGTGAATATACTGGTCTACGATACGGAGATCTATTCCAATACTGGCGGCCAGTCCTCCAAATCTACGCCTACCGCTGCCGTGGCCAAATTTGCCGCCTCCGGTAAGAGGACCAGGAAGAAGGATCTGGGCCTGATGGCCATGAGCTATGGTTATGTCTATGTAGCCCAGATCGCCATGGGGGCCAACTTAAACCAGACCATCAGGGCCTTCCTGGAAGCGGAGCAGTATAGCGGCCCATCCCTGATTATAGCCTATGCCCCCTGTATCAGCCATGGGATTAAGTACGGTATGGGTAAATCTGTAGCCCAGGAGAAGAGGGCGGTGGAGTCAGGGTACTGGCACCTTTACCGGTATAACCCCATGTTAAGGGAACAGGGCAAGAATCCCTTTATCCTGGATTCCAAAGAACCAACCGGCTCAATCAGGGAGTTCCTGGAGTCAGAAATCCGCTTCACCCAGCTGCAGAATACCTTCCCGGAGGTGGCAGAAGAGCTGTATGCCAAGGCAGAAAGGGATGCCAGGGAACGTTACGAGACCTATAAGCGGCTGGCAGAACTGGATTTCAACTGAAAGCAAAAACGGTACAAAAAATAAAACGGCGCGGAAAGCGCCGTTATTTTTATTTCCTGTTTTCATCTACATACTCCTTGGCCTCTTCCACGCCTGGATAGGAGGGCCTAAAGACTCTTTCTTCATCCTCCAATTTGTCGATATTTACCCAGGCAGCTGTCAGGTGATTTTCCACAGGCATCTCCATCATTCTCAATTTAAATTTGTTCTTCGTCTTTGCCAGTCTGCTCTCACTCCCTTTTACTGCTTTTTTATATTATTCCCCGTTAATAGAAATTAATAATATTCATTTTAATATTCATTAATTTATTCCTTTTAGCGGAATTCTTGTACTTATCAATTTAAGTGATAAACATTTAAAAAAATTATCATATAATAGCTGTAAAGGTAGAAGAACAAGGAGGTCAAAATGCCTGTAAACAATAAAAGATTGCAGCAGGATGGAAGATTCCGGCAGGACCGTTCCATCTTTTCCAGGAGATATAGACAGCTGGAGGGAAGAAGGAGGATTATTGCTGAGGTTTTTGAAGATCTGGCTACAGAATCTGTGGTGGAACTGGAGGTCTACGAGACCTTCCTTGATCTCAATCCCCAGGTCAGGGAGTTCCCAAATCTGGGGCCAGGTGATGAAATCATCAGGGATGAAGAGAGGCAGGATGAAGGGACAATGTAAGATTGTCCCCTTTTTATATATTCCATTAAATATGTTCACTATATATTCTCCCGGATATCCTGCCTGGTATCAACAATAAAAATTTATTTAAAAATATATTGTATATCCTGCCAGAATATAGTATAATGATTACAACGATTGAATAATTGTTCAAATGTCGAAAAGAAATCTGGAGGGATATGAATGTCATCTGTGGATAATGTGAAAGGGATGGAGTCAGATTCTGTCCGGAAAGGCATAAAGGCTGTCTATCTTTTAAATGGATTGAACTGTACCAGCTGTGCCATGAAGATTGAGATGGCTGTAAAGGAATTACCCTTTGTGGAGAATGCCTTCCTCAATTTTGCAGCCGGTAAGATAAATATAGAATTTTCCTGTAAAGATATAAAGGAGATGGCCCATCTACTGCAGGATATCTGTGACCGTATTGAGCCGGGAATAGAGGTCGTTATTGAGGATAATTATACGATAGCCCGAATGGATAGGAGTGAGGCCGCAGCTACTGAAACAGAGGACAGGGCTGCTGTGGGTGTAACTCCTGAAAAATCCGGGTCTCCTGATAGAGAAAGGCCTATAGAATCCAGGGAGCAAAAGGGAAAAGGACCTGGTGTTTCATTTTTAAGTGATGAAAAGCAGCGCCTGGTGATAGGCGGCCTCCTTTTTCTACTGGCCCTGGTGATTAGATATACCTATCTTGCGGAGCAAATTCCATTCTGGTCCAATTTTCTCCTCTTTGCTGCCAGCTATCTGATAATTGGCGGGGAAATAATCCTGACTGCCCTGAGGAATATACCCAGGGGTGTAATTTTCGATGAAAACTTCCTGATGACCATTGCCACCCTGGGTGCCTTTGCAATCGGGGAATATCCTGAGGCTGTTGCAGTAATGCTCTTCTATATGATTGGCGAGCTCATGCAGGATAGGGCAGTAGATCGTTCCCGCCGTTCCATAAAGGAACTGATGGATATAAGGCCTGATTATGCCAATTTAAAAAGGAACGGCAGTATTGAAATGGTAGATCCCCGGCAGGTCCAGGCTGGTGATGAGATAATTATCAGGCCTGGCGAACGGGTTCCCCTGGATGGAGTTATCATCGAAGGCAGGACCATGGTGGATACTTCTGCCCTGACTGGTGAATCCCTGCCCCGGAGCCTGGATACTGGTGACGAGATATTAAGCGGGATGGTCAATAAGGACGGCCTGATCACAGTCAGGGTGACCAGGGACTATGGTGATTCAACTGTAGCCAGAATCCTGGAGCTGGTGGAAAACTCTGCTGCCCGTAAGGCACCGACAGAGGAGTTTATCAGTAAATTTGCCGGCTACTATACACCTGTCGTTGTTTTCGCGGCACTGGCCATAGCAATAACTCCTTCCCTCTTTGTACCTGGAGCTGCCTTTGCCGACTGGTTTTACCGGGCCTTGATCTTCCTGGTTATCTCCTGCCCCTGTGCCCTGGTCGTGTCAATACCACTGGGTTTTTTTGCCGGTATCGGCCGGGCTTCCAGGGAAGGTATCCTGGTGAAGGGCGGCAATTACCTGGAGGCCTTAAACAGGGTTGAGCGGGTAGTCTTTGATAAGACAGGCACCCTGACCAGGGGCGTTTTCGTAGTGGAGAAAGTAAAGGCCTTCAATGGTTTTAATGAGGATGAGGTCCTGGAGCTGGCAGCAATTGCTGAGAGCTATTCCAGCCATCCCATTGCCAGAGCCATAGTGGCGGAGTATGCTGCTGAACCTGTCCAGGAGAAAATAGAGTCTTACCAGGAATTGCCTGGACTTGGTATCAGGCTCCTGTATGACGGCCGGGAGATACTGGTCGGGAATGATAAACTCCTCCGGGAATATAATATAAATAACGGAATCCATCTTTATAATGGTAATGGAACCGTAGTCTATGTGGTAATTGATAAAGAATTTGCCGGTTATATTATCCTGACCGATGTTATCAGGGAAGATGCCCATGCAGCCATGAGTGGTTTAAGGGAACTGGGGGTAAGAGAACTGATTATGCTGACCGGGGACCGGAAAGCTGTGGCAGAAGAATATGCTTCCAGGCTGGGACTGGATGCCCATTATGCAGAATTAATGCCGGAAGAAAAGGTAGAAATCGTGGAAAACCTTCTGCAGGATCAGGGGAAAGGGAAATTACTCTTTGCCGGTGATGGTATCAATGATGCCCCTGTCCTGGCCAGGGCTGATATAGGTGTGGCCATGGGCGGGGTAGGTTCTGATGCCGCCATTGAGGCAGCGGATATGGTCCTGATGACCGATGAACCCTCCAGGATAGTGACTGCAATCAGGATAGCCGGTATGACCAGCAGGATAGTCTGGCAGAATATCATCATGGCCCTGGGTGTCAAGGGCGTAGTATTACTGCTTGGTGCTTCCGGAATGGCCACCATGTGGATGGCAGTCTTTGCTGACGTTGGGGTTACGGTACTGGCTGTGTTAAATTCATTGCGCATACTGAGTAAACCCATAGCCTGATTCATTCTATATCCCTGCCAGAAAAAAGGAGATAGCCATATCTCTGTAGAAATAAATAAAGAGTAAGGAATTATGTATAGATACCAGTCACAAATAAACAGAAATGAATAGATAGCTGTATAGTTTCATGGAGCCCTGAAAAAGCTCCTTGATTTTTCAGGAAAGGAGTACTGGAATGCGTGAAGAAAAGAGATTTCCAGATCTCTGTGATTATTGTGAGATTTTCAATCCCAACCAGGAACTGATTGACCTCTTAAAGGAAGATATTCTGGCAGAGGATATAGTATATGATCTGGCCGAATTGTTTAAGACCATGGGAGACCCGACCAGGATAAAGATTCTCTATGCCCTGAAGGACAGGGAACTCTGTGTCTGCGACCTGTCGGAATTGCTGGGGATGAGTTCTTCGGCTATCTCCCATCAATTGCGGATTTTGCGGAACACAAAACTGGTGAAATTCCGCAGGGACGGACGTTCTGTCTATTATTCCCTGGATGATGAGCATGTCCTCTCTCTCTTTTGCCAGGGTCTCCAGCATGTGACAGAAGAGAGGAGTATATAAGGGAGTATTTTAAGGGGGACAAATATAATGGGTAATATAAGAAGGATGAAATTTAGCTTTATTTGACAAACGCTACCCCCTTACTTATAATATTGGTAATAGTTATCAATAAAGAAGGGGGAAGAGTATGAATATTTATGAATTTGCCGTTGAATTTGAGCGGGAGCACCGGGAATATTATCTGGAGAGAAGTAAAAAGGCACCGACTGAACATATGAAGAAGTTATTCGAAGAAATGGCCGAAGAAGAGCGGAAACATGAAGAGATTGTTTTACAACTAAGGGCGGAAAAGGTGGTAGAGGAAGTCGAGTCAGATATTAAGGAAAGGGCCAGGGATTTTTTCCGGAAGATGATCGATGAATTGCCAGAACTGATTTTCCCCGAAGATGAAGCAGAGATTTACAGGCAGGCAGTGGAACTGGAGAGAAAGAGTAAGGAATTCTACATGGAGCAGGCAGAAAAGTCAGATTTACCCCATGTCAGGAGGGTTTTTCAACAACTGGCTGAGGAAGAGAGAAAGCATCAGATGATCATGGAGACCCTGGCAGAGATGCTGGATAGGCCGAAAAGCTGGGTGGAAGATGCGGAATGGTTTCATATGGAGGAATATTGAAACAGATATAATTTATCCCTGTTGCTAATTTTAAACCGGCTTTATAAAAAGCCGGTTTTATCTTTATATTATGATTTTATTATTTGCAGGTTTTTGAAGATTTTCGGGGAATATATACTTGAAGGAGTGATTGAACTTGGGAAAAAAATTATTTTTACTGGATGGACATAGTCTGGCCCACCGAGCCTTTTATGCTTTACCTCTTTTGCAGAATAGTGCCGGTGAATACACCAATGCTGTCTATGGTTTTGCCCGGATGTTGTTCCGGCTGATAGAGGATGAAAAGCCGGATTACATGGTCGTTGCCTTTGACAGCAAGGCACCTACTTTCCGACATCAGGAGTATGAGGAATATAAAGGGACCCGGAAGGAGACTCCTGCTGAATTGAGGCCCCAATTTGCCCTTATCCGGGAACTGCTGGAAGCAATGAAGATCAGTATGATCAGTAAAGATGGTTTTGAGGCCGATGACCTGATTGGTACCCTGGCCAGAAAAGGGGAGGAGGAAGGCCTGGAGGTAAGGATAGTTACCGGAGACCGGGATTCATTGCAACTGGTCAGTGAAAAGATAAATGTCCTCTATACCAAAAGGGGAATCACCGAACTGGAGAGATATGACCTGGCTAAAATCAGGGAAGAATACGGACTGGAACCGGAGCAGTTAAAGGATATGAAGGGATTGATGGGGGATAACTCAGACAATATCCCCGGTGTTCCTGGTATCGGTGAAAAGACGGCAATTGCTTTATTGAAGGAGTTTACCTCCCTGGAAAATCTCCTGGCCAATATTGATAAGGTGTCAGGCCAGAAACGCAGGGAAAATCTGTTGGAATACAGCGAACAGGCCCGGCTGAGCAAGCAGCTGGGGACAATAGTGGTCGATGTTCCCCTGGATATTGATTTTGACCAGTGCCGCCTGGAGGAGGCGGATAAGGAACAATTGGTTCCCCTTTTAGAAAGACTGGAATTCAAGAGCCTCCTGGAACAGATTGCTGAAGGTGCCAATTATAGAGCTGCTAAGGAATTTTCCCTGGAGGGGATGGAGTTTCAGGAACTGAAAGAGGAAGAAGACATCCGGACTTTAATCAACAGGATAGAGGGCCAGGGGGAAATGGCCTTTGACTTTCACCTGGATGATTATAAATACCCTGTCAGTGCCCGGGTGGACAGTTTCCTCATTGCCCTTAATGAAAGGGAAATTTATTCCCTGCCCTTTACAGAGAATTGCCTGCAGCTTTTCAATGCTGTTTTCTCCAATGCCGGGATAAAAAAATATATCCTCCATGGGAAAGAGAGTTTCATCGTCTTGAAGAAGAATAAAATGGAGCTGAGGGGGTTTGTTTTTGATCCTTTACTGGCCGCTTATCTCTTGAACCCCTCCGATAAGCTGCCTTCCCTGGAGGAACAGCTGGAAAAGGAGTTAAATCTCCTCCTGCCTGAGGATCTACCGGAAAAGAAGAAAAATGCCTTAATCCTTTCCAGATTATTTACCTTAAAGGATATCCTGGAGGAGAAGCTGAAGAAGGATGATCTTTATTCCCTTTACATTGAGTTGGAGATTCCTCTGGTGGAGGTCCTGGCGGAGATGGAGCTGAACGGGGTTAAGATCGATACGGCCCATCTGGAGAGCCTTTCTGAAAGATGGACAGGGGAACTGGACCGGTTTACGGCCCAGATCTATGAACTGGCCGGAGAGGAGTTCAATATAAATTCACCCAAACAATTAGGGGTAATCCTCTTTGAAAAACTGGGGCTGCCGGTCATCAAAAAGACCAAAACCGGTTATTCCACTGATGCGGAGGTACTGGAGGAATTAAGGGATAAACATGAAATCATAGGTCTGATCATGGAATACAGGCAGCTGGCCAAACTTAAATCCACCTATGTGGATGCCCTGCCGCCCCTTGTAAATAAAGAAACTGGCAGGCTGCATACCAGTTTTAATCAGATGGTCACTGCTACCGGCAGGTTGAGCAGTACTGACCCCAATCTGCAGAATATACCCATCAGGACAGAGGAAGGCAGGGAGATCAGGAAGGCCTTTATCACCGGGTCTGAAGACTGGCTCCTGCTCTCGGCAGATTATTCCCAGATTGAGCTGAGGGTCCTGGCCCATATCAGTGGTGATGAGAACCTGATCAGGGCCTTCCAGAATGGAGCAGATATACACAGGGAGACAGCCAGTGAGATTTTCGGTGTCAAACCTGAAGAAGTTACACCAGATATGCGGAGGCATGCCAAGGTGATTAATTTTGGTATTGCCTATGGGATGAGTTCCTTTGGCCTGGCTACTGACCTGGGGATTTCCCGCAGTGAAGCAGAGGCCTATATAGAGAAATATTTCCAGCGTTTCTCCGGTGTAAAAAGATACATGGATGAGATAGTCAAAAAAGCAGAGACTGAGGGTTTTGTCACAACCATCCTTAAGAGAAGGAGATATATACCGGATATAAGGAGCCGCAATTTTCACCGGCGTAGTTTTGCCCGCCGGACTGCCATCAATACACCTATTCAGGGCAGTGCAGCAGACCTGATGAAAAAGGCCATGCTCAATGTCTATAATAAAATAAAAGAAGAAAAATACCGGGCCAGGCTCCTATTACAGGTGCATGACGAACTGGTCCTGGAGGTACACAGGGAAGACCTGAAAGAAGTGGCTGAAGTCCTGAAAAGGGAGATGGAGAATGTAGCACAACTGAAGGTGCCCCTGATGGTCGAAGTACAGGTGGCAGAAAACTGGAAGGACCGGGAGGAATATACTGAAAATTAGAGGTGGATGATGATGCCTGAATTACCGGAAGTAGAGACAATAGTAAGGGGTTTACGCAATCTCATTATAGGTTATACTATAGAAGATGTGGTTATCAGGGCTGAAAAGCTGGTGGTTTACCCCTCCCTGGAGGAGTTCAGAGAATCATTAAAGGGTAAAACAATCAGAGAGGTAGATAGAAGGGGTAAATATATTTTAATAAAATTAGCGGCAGAGAAAACCCTTGTCGTCCATTTGCGGATGACCGGGCGCCTGCTGGTTTTACCCCGGGAAACTGATTATGATAAGCATACCCATATCATCCTGCAGCTGGATAAAGATCTGGACCTCAGGTTCCATGACCTCAGGAAGTTTGGCCGCATGTACCTGGTAGACCGGGATGATTACAGGCCGGTGGGAGGCCTGCTGAAACTGGGGCCGGAACCTCTGTCTGCTGAATTTACCTTGGAGGCTTTTACCAGGGCTTTAAGTGAAAAAAAGACCAATATCAAGGCCCTCCTGCTTGACCAGGGTTTTATCGCCGGCCTTGGCAATATCTATACCGATGAGGCCCTCTTTTATGCTGCCATCTCACCGGAACGTACTTCTGATTCTCTGAAGGAAGAGGAGATAGAGGCTCTATATAATTCCATCCGCCTGGTCCTGGAAAAGGGTATAGCTGCCGGCGGCACTTCCTTCAGTGATTACCGGGATGCAAGGGGTGAGAAGGGGAATTTCCAGGAAGAATTGCAGGTCTACCGGCGGGCCGGCCAGGAATGTCACCGTTGTGGCAGCACAATTATAAAGACAAGGTTGGCCGGCAGGGGTACCCATTATTGTCCCGGTTGTCAAAAATAAAAGGGTATTAACTATAAGCACCGGCATTCCATATAATAAAGGGTCAGGAATATCATGGAGGTGCTTATAATGGATTATACCGGTATCTGGCCTGCCATCATTCTGGCGGTAGCCGTCAGCATCGATGGTTTTACTGTCGGGGTTACCTACGGATTACGGAATATCCGGATTGGTTTTCTATCCTTAATGATCATCGGGGCTATATCTTCAATACTTATTTACCTGACTGCTTCCCTGGGAGCCCTTTTTGCTGCCCATCTCTCCCTGGAGCTGGCCAGAATTCTGGGCAGTCTCATCATCATCGGTATCGGTATCTGGCTCATTTATTCCAACTTTCAGGAAATGAACAGCCAGATAAAGGAAGAGAGGGATCTAATCCTTTCTTTGCAGATAAAGCCCTTTGGTATAATAATAAATATCCTGCGTGACCCCGGCCTGGCAGACTTTGATAAGTCTGGAAATATCAATTATCTGGAAGCCGTTTTCCTGGGCCTGGCCCTGGCCCTGGATACAATTGGGGCTGGGTTAGGAGTAGGTTTGACTGGTTTTACCTATCTATTTCCTGTTATAATAGGTATAATAAATATACTCTTTGTCGGTGCAGGTTTTTTAGCCGGCAGGAAACTCGGTGATAGATTACCGTCCTATTTCAACATCATTGCCGGTTTTATAATTATCGCCCTTGGTTTATTGAATTTCTTCAGATAGGAGTATTGTCATGATTATTGGATTAACCGGCGGAATCGCCTCAGGTAAGAGCACTGTAAGTAATTATCTGGCCGAGCTGGGAGCAATCATAATCGATGCTGATAAGATAGCCCATGAAATCATGGAAAAAGGAAAAACTGCCTACTGGCAGGTTATAGAGGCCTTTGGCCGGGAAATACTTGCTGAAAATGGAGAGATAGACCGTTCCCGGCTGGGCAAAATTGTTTTTAATAATCTGGAGAAGAAAAAAATACTGGAGGAGATCACCCATCCCCAGGTCATCAGGGAGATGAGGGAGAAAATAGAGGAATACAGGGCAGAAAATAAAGTTATAGTCCTGGATGTTCCTCTCTTATTTGAAGCCGGGCTGGACAGCATGGTTGATGAAACCTGGGTAGTCTATGTGGATAGGGAGACCCAGCTGCAGCGGCTGATAGCCCGGGACGGTCTCAGTTATGAAGAGGCCAATAAAAGGATTCAAGCCCAGATGTCCCTGGAAAAGAAAAGGGTTCTGGCTGATTTTGTTATAAATAATAAAGGTAACATAGAGGATTTAAAAAGGCAAGTTTTATTAAAATGGAGGGAGATCAATGAAATTTAAAAGGATTGCTTTAATAGCCCATGATGAAAAAAAACCAGAAATGATTGAATTTGCCAAGAAAAACCGGAACCTCTTGATTCAGTGTGACCTGGTGGCAACAGGTACCACCGGACGTCTGATTGCTGAACACACCGGCCTGCCGGTGGAGAGGATGGAATCAGGCCCACTTGGTGGTGACCAGATGATTGGGGCCGAGGTTGCCAAAAAGAGGATACATGGGGTTATCTTCTTAAGGGATCCCTTAACCTCCCAGCCCCATGAACCGGATATTACTGCTCTTCTTAGGGTCTGTGATGTCCATAATGTCCCCCTGGCTACCAATCTGGCGACAGCAGAACTGATTCTACATGGTATAGTAAATGATTCTTTAAATCAGGATTGATGCTTTACAGCATATCCAGAGAGGCCGTTATACTGTTATATAGGAGAAGTAATAAATAGAAGGGGTATAGAATATACTGGGAAATGAGAAATTAAATTTAGCAGCAAAAGGTGGCAACAATGGTAAAAATTAAGAGGTCTTTTTTTATTTTATTTGTATTAATTCTTTCAATGCTTTTATTAAGCCAGATGGGCTGGTTCTGGAAATTACTATATCCATTAAAATATGAAGAGGCTATCATAGAAAACGCCAGAAAGTATCAGCTGGACCCTTCTCTGGTGGCGGCAATAGTCTTTGTGGAAAGCAAATATGTCCCTACTGCCAGTTCCTACCGGGGAGCAATGGGCCTGATGCAGATTATGCCAGATACAGGTAAGTGGATAGCCGGCCAGTTAGGCATCAAAGATTTTGATAAGAACATGTTATTTGATCCGGTGACCAATGTCCTCTTTGGCTGTTGGTACCTGGCCAATCTAAAGCAGGAATTCAATAATGATCTGATAGTAGTATTGGCTGCCTATAATGCCGGAAGAGGTAATGTAAAGAGATGGCTGGAAAGTAATACCTGGGATGGCTGCCAGGAGAGCATTAATCAGCTTCCCTTCCCGGAAACCAGGAGATATATCCAACAGGTGCTGGCAGTATATGAGAAATACAGGCAGATATATGATCTGTAAATAACTGTTAAGTGCCGGAAAAGGTTTGACATTTAGACACTCATACTGTAAAATGAGAAATAGTTTTTATAACATATGTCATACTTAAAAAAAAGATAATCTTTTTTATTTAAAGGGGGTGTTATAGGACAGGCCTGGGTTTAATGTAAAATTCAAAGCAGAAGAAGGAGTAGTCTGAAGTAGTCTGGACATGTAAAGAACTTTCTAGAAAAGTAGCAGTTTATAAGATTAGAGGAGGAGTAAGATTTATGAAAAGATTAAGTCTAGCCGTATTAGTTATTGCCCTGGTTTTCGTGGTTTCAGGCCTTGTATTTGCAGACAACAATGATACTTTTGTTGATATCGATATGGGTAATATCGATAGCCTTGATCCACATTTTCAGTATGATTCTGCCAGCGCAGAGATCGTTGCCAATGTTTATGAGAATCTAATCCAGTTTAAGCCTGGCAGCCTTACAGAATTTGAACCATTGCTGGCAACTGAAGTTCCTACTGTTGAAAATGGTTTAATAAAGAACGGTGGAAAGACCTATATTTTTCCTATCCGGGAAGGAGTACAATTTCACAACGGTAATGAATTGACTCCGGAAGATGTAAAATATAGTTTCTTAAGGGCCCTGATTCAGGACCGTAGCGGCGGGCCTGTATGGATGCTCTATGAAGCACTCTTTGGTGTGGGCACTTCCTTAAAGAGTATTAGCAGCGAAGTGGTTAGGGTTGATGATCCTAAGGAATTGACCCCGGAACAATCTGCTGAAGTTTATGCTTATCTGGAAAAAGCCATCGAGATTGATGGTAATAATGTGATTTTCCATTTAGCCGAACCATATCCACCATTCTTAAGTATCCTTGCCCGTAATAATGGTGTAAGTGCCATACTTGATAGGGAATGGTGTATTGAGGTGGGTGACTGGGATGGGCAGCCTACAAGTATAGCTAAATACTATGACCCGACGAAGGAAGCTGACCCATTATACTATAAGATGAATGGTACCGGTCCATACATGTTGACAGAATGGGTAAATGGAGAGCGTACTGTTTTAACTGCCTTTGAAAATTACTGGCGTGAGCCAGCTAAGATAAAAACAGTTATTATCAGGTCTGTAGATGAGTGGTCAACCAGGAAATTGTACCTGCAGCGGGGTGACGCTGATTCAGTCCATGTTGATGCACAGTATCTAAGCCAGGTTGAAGGCATGCCTGGAGTTAAGGTCATCAAAGACTTGCCCCGAATGGCCAATACAGTCGGTATAATGAACTTTAATATCGTTACTGAAGGTAATCCTGATGTACACAGCGGTAAGCTGGATGGTAAAGGTGTACCATCTGACTTCTTTAGCGATATCCATGTCAGAAGGGCTTTCAGTTATGCCATGCCATATGATATCTTTATTAAAGAGGCTGTGCAGGGAAGGGGACAAAAGGCCAGAGGCCCAATTACTGCACAATTACTCGGTTTTGACGAGAATTCCCCCGTCTATGAATTTAACCTGGAAAAAGCAGAAGAAGAATTTAAGAAGGCCTTTAACGGTGAGTTATGGGAAAAGGGATTTGAGATTACCATTCTCTATAATACTGGAAACAGTGAACGTAAAAATGCTGTAGATATGCTGAAATTCTTCGTTGAACAAATCAATCCCAAATTTAAGGTCAACGTCCGTGGTGTTCAGTGGTCAACCTACCTGGACAACCTGGTTGCCGGTAAATTTACCATTGGCTTTATGGGTTGGGGTGCTGATTATGCTGATCCGCATAACTTTGTTGTCCCATATATGAGGAGTGATGGTGCTTTCGGTGGAGTTAAAGGTGAAAACTATGTTAACTGGGCTAAAGAAAATGTTGATCCCCTGATCAACGAAGGGGCAGTAACTGTAGACCCGGTCAGAAGGGAAGAGATCTATAAGGAACTGCAGAATATTGCCATCGAACAGGCCCTGGATATTTATCTCTATCAACCGGAAGCCCACTATGTATTCCGTGATAATGTAAAGGGTTTTGTCTATGAACCAACCCTGCATCCTGGTTTATACTTCTATGATCTCTACAAGGAATAATACAGGAGTAAGTTTTTAAATTCCTGTTCTAAACTCTTGAAGAGAAAGTTTAAAACCTATGAGATGAACAATAAAAGAGAGGGGGTAACTCCCCTCTCTTAAAAATTAATGACTTAAGCCGTACCAGGAAAGGATAAATTGAATCGAGGGAAGGGATGTATAATGTTATCATATATAGTAAGGAGACTGGCTATTTTACCCATCATCCTCCTTGGGGTTACCCTTTTAATCTTCAGCATGATCATGAGACTGAGCCCTTATGAAAGGGTCAGTACCTTTGTCAAGGACCCCAGCCAGTTAAAGGGTGGAGTAGCACAGCTGGATGAATTGATAGAAAAACACGGCCTGAATGATCCCTGGTATATGCAATACGGCCGTTGGTTAAAGGGGGTTTTCCGGGGAGACCTGGGCTGGTCAGAATCGGCGGGAATGCCTGTTACACAGGCCCTGAAGGAACGTTTTGCCGCTACTGCGGAGATAACCCTTTTTGCCCTTATACCGGTCATAGTTGGAGGTACCTTCCTGGGTATCTTTGCAGCCGTACATCATAATGATATCTGGGACCATATTACAAGGGTACTGGCCATCATTGGCTGGTCTTTTCCGACCTTTGTTTTTGGTCTCATCGTATTAATGATTTTTTATGGAGTACTGGGTTGGTTTCCCCCGGGCAGGCTGGATAACTGGGCTTTGAGTATTGTCAATTCCCCTGAATTTACAAATTATACCGGACTTTATGTTATTGATAGTATTTTAAATTTAAATTTCAGGGTACTGGGCAATGCCATCAGGCATCTGGTTGCTCCCGTATTATCCATTGCTATCCTGTGGTGGGCCTATTTAATGAGGATAACCAGATCCAGTATGCTGGAAACACTGGGGAAAGACTATATCAGGACTGCCCGTTCCAAAGGGCTGAAGGAGAGGACTGTTATCTATAAACATGTGGTAAAAAATGCCCTGATACCTGTCATTACTGTCTCAGGACAGATGCTGATCGGGCTCATGGGCGGACTTGTTGTTACAGAAGCTATCTTTGATATCCGTGGCATAGGACAGTTCCTGGCCCAATCTGCCCAGCAGCTGGATTATGCTGGAGTACTGGGTGGAGCAATTTACTTTGGTTTTGTTTTAATTATCGTTAATCTCATTGTTGACGTATCCTATGCCCTGATAGATCCAAGGATAAGATTGGAGTGATGTAGGTGGAATGGCGGGAAATAGTATATAAGTTATTTAAAAATAAAATTTCACTGGTGGGACTTGCAATTATAATCATAATGGCTCTGGTGGCTATCTTTGCACCCTGGATTGCTCCGCCCCGGAACCCGGCCGAGCCTTATTATATACCCAGGGCTGGCTGGATGAGTGAGCCGCAGCCGCCCAGCAGGGACCATATTTTTGGTACTACCGAAGGACAATATGATATTTTCTATGGGATAGTCTGGGGTACAAGGACAGCCTTTATGATCGGTTTTGTCGTTGTAGGGGCCAGTACTCTGATTGGCATTATATTGGGAACCATTTCCGCCTATTATGGAGGTTGGATAGATGAAATAATCATGAGGATTACAGATATCTTCATGTCCATTCCCTTTACCATTGCTGCCATTGTTATGACGACTATCCTGGGCAGGGGAATCACCAATATGATGATTGCCCTGATTACCTTTAACTGGATGTCGACAGCCAGATTGATGAGATCCCAGGTGCTATCAGTAAAGGGTGAAGAATTTGTTCAGGCAGCCCGGGCTCTTGGCGCCAGTGATTTAAGGATTATCTTTAAACATGTAATCCTGAATACCATCTTCCCTGTCGTAGTCCAGGCTTCCATGAACATGGGATCAATAGTGATTACTGCTTCAACCCTGAGTTTCCTGGGGATTGGTACCCCTGAGGGCTATGCCGACTGGGGACAGATGATATCCTTTGCCAGGAACTGGATAATAGGAGGACAGGGTAATGCCCTTAAATACTGGTTTACAGTGGTTATTCCCGGAACAGCCATTACCTTATTCTGTCTGTCCTGGAACCTGATTGGAGATGCCTTTAGAGATATACTTGATCCAAAGATGCAGTAAAAAAGAAAGCAGAAAGAAGGTGAAGAGGATGGCTAAGGAGAAATTACTGGAGATAAGGAATTTAAAGACCTATTTTTATACAGAGAACGGAGTTTCCAAAGCTGTAGATGGTGTAGATTTAGAGATCTATCCAGGAGAGACCCTGGGAGTAGTCGGCGAATCCGGTTGTGGAAAGAGTGTTACCTCCCTTTCCATCATGCGTTTGATCCAGGAACCTCCTGGAAAGATCGTGGATGGGGAGATATTATTCAAAGGCAGGGACCTGGCCAGACTGAGTCAGGATGAGATGCGGCAGATCAGGGGAAACGAGATTTCCATGATCTTTCAGGAGCCGATGACCTCCCTTAATCCTGTTTTCACCATCGGTGAGCAGATTTCTGAAGCAATCATGTTGCATAAAAAGGTAGATAAAAAACAGGCTATGGAAGAATCCATCGAGATGTTACGTAAAGTCGGTATTCCCCTGCCGGAGCAGCGAGTAAAGGAATATCCCCACCAGTTGAGTGGCGGTATGCGGCAGCGGATCATGATAGCCATGGCTCTATCCTGCAATCCCGACTTACTGATTGCTGATGAGCCGACCACTGCCCTGGACGTTACCATCCAGGCCCAGATCCTGGATCTAATGCAGGACCTGAAAAAGAAGTATAAGATGTCAATCATGATGATTACCCATGATCTGGGTGTTGTGGCTGAGGTTTGTGACCGGGTGGCAGTCATGTATGCCGGGAAAGTAGTGGAATATACTGATGTAAAAACCTTATTCAAGAATCCCAGACACCCATATACCTGGGGTTTGCTCAACTCCATACCCCGCCTGGATAAAGAAGTGGATAGATTACCAGCCATACCAGGTATGGTTCCGGACTCGAAGAATTTTCCTGTTGGTTGCAGGTATAATAACAGATGTCCATTTGCCACGGAAAAATGTTTCAAAGAAGAACCAGAACTCATGGAGGTGGCAGAAGGCCACAGGGCAAGGTGCTGGTATGCAGATAAACTGGATGAATTAAAGAATAAAGCAGAAGACGGATCAGAAATGAGGTGAAATTTTTGGCAGAAGTACTGGCAGAAGAAAGAAAGCTATTGGAAGTAAAGAACCTGAAGAAATATTTCCCTGTAAAAGCCGGTATACTCAGGAAAACAGTAGCTTATGTCAAGGCAGTTGACGGTGTAAGCTTTCATATAAATGAAGGGGAGACCCTTGGCCTGGTCGGGGAATCAGGTTGCGGTAAATCGACCACCGGGCATACTATACTGCGCTTACTTGAGGCAACTGGAGGAGAGGTGATCTTTGACGGAAAAGATATACTTTCTTTGAATAAGAGGGAGATGCGGGAGGCCCGCAAGGATATGCAGATTATCTTCCAGGACCCCTATGCCTCATTAAATCCCCGGATGACTATCGGGGAAATTATTGCCGAGCCTTTGATAATTCATAAGCTGGCCAGAAACAAGGAAGAGAGAAGAGAAAAGGTAGCCTGGTTAATGGAAAGTGTAGGCCTGGCCGCAGACCATATGAATCGTTTTCCCCATGAGTTCAGCGGTGGCCAGAGGCAAAGAATAGGTATAGCAAGGGCCCTGGCAGTAAATCCCAGGTTGATTATAGCCGATGAACCTGTTTCTGCCCTGGATGTTTCCATTCAGGCTCAGGTTATCAACCTCTTACAGGATTTACAGAAGAAATTTTCTCTGACCTACCTGTTCATTGCCCATGATCTGAGTGTAGTCAAGCATATCAGTGACCGGATCGGAGTTATGTACCTGGGTAAGATTGTTGAGCTGGCGGATAAGGATGAACTCTTTAATAATCCTTTACATCCCTATACAAAGGCTCTTTTATCAGCCATACCGATTCCTGATCCGGAGTATAAAAAAGAACGCATTATCCTGAAGGGTGATGTGCCCAATCCGGTTAATCCACCGCAGGGCTGCCCCTTTCATCCCCGCTGCCCTATGGCTAAGGATATCTGTAAACAGGTGGCACCGGAATTAAAGGATTATGGTAATGGTCATTTTGCTTCCTGTCATCTATTGGAAGAGTAAGAGAGGAGTAAAGTAGAAAAATTCAGGGGAGGAAGGCCATGAATAATTTAAATTATAAAACTAAAAAAGAGATTATTATTGAAAATGCTTACCGGGATCCCTTTTTGAAGATTGAAGACCTGGCAGTGATGGCTGATACGACATCAAAATATGTAAGGTCTATTTTATCTGAGGCAAATGTTTCCCTGATGGAATTGAGGAAGGATTATGCCAGGAGGATAGAAGAGAAAAAGTATTCTCTCAGTGACCGGATTATCCTGAATTATTTAAGCAGGACCCCCTTATTCGGGCAGAAAAATTTTTTAAAGGCTGAGACACTTTTTTTAAACAATCCTCTGGATGTAAACAACATTGCTCCGCAAATTCAAAGAAATTTTTTCTATCAGTCCTACTATCTAACGGTCAAAAAGAGTAACTGGGGCTTAGTATCGGTTTTCCTGGACAAAGGATGTTTTCCGGAGCAGGAATGCCTGTCTTTTGAGGGACTACTGGAAATGCTGAATGAAATAATGGACAGAAAGGAACTGGAGATATCCAATCTGGATATCACCGTAGATCTGGCTACTGAGCAGATTAGTTCTCAACTTGGTATCGAAAGTTTCAGTCCCCTTCTAAGGGTAAAGCAGAACCTTTTATTAAAAGACAAGACAGTAGTACTTATCCTCCTATATTTTGATGCCCGGAAGATTTCCTTTTCCCTATCCCATAATGGGGGGATTACAATTAAACGCAGGGGTTATGGTGATTAACGGGAGTTATGATTATTTAAATTAGGATGGCACCTCGGAATTGGAGGTGCCTTTTCTAATATTTTTACAACATCTTTGAAAAAATCTTACCTCAGTTTTCTTTTTTTATGTATAAACTAAATCTTTTCTGCCCATAATATGAGTAACATAAGAAAATTGAGGGGGGATTTAATTATGGCTATCGATGAATTAACAAAAAAAGAACAGATTATCAACTATGCCCAGAGTGATCCTTTTTTGAAGATCAGTGATATTGCCGAATATGTTCAAACGACTCCGCGCTATGTACGGACAATCCTTTCTGAGGCCAATATTTCACTGATGAAATTGAGGGAAAAATATGCCCGGAATATGGAAAAAAGGCTGAAAATGGATGAACAATACGAATTACAGGCAAAAGTAAGTCTAAGGGATGGATATGAATTTAATTCCCTGCAAGCCAGTGATATTTTCATTGAAAAGGCGGATGAAAATCAATTTCCGGAAATTAGCCGTTTTCGTGTGGATGATGAACTGGTAAAAATCTATCAGATTCAGAGTGTTGATGATAAACCATATTGTATACATGAGCTGATTACATATCTGGATAAGGATATTAATAAGGAAAGGCTGCAAAATCTGGAGTCTGTATATGATCTTCTGGGTAGAAAGGGGATTAATAATCTGCAATTTATGAGTAATATCATTACTATAGAAAAGCCGGTAGAAATCATCGATAAATATTTCCCTGAAGTTGATAGCCTTCTGCTCAGCAGGAGGTTGGTACTTTTAAATAAAATAGCCATTGGCCTGGAGAGATTCTTTATAAGGACCGACCTGACTAAGGTAGAGTTTGCCGGTGAACTTGTCGTTTAAATAAAAAAGCAGTTTTTGTTGACAAAGCTAAATAAATAACGTATAATATAGGTGACATCTGAATAGCCTCGTATATTTGTGATAATATGGATCACAAGTCTCTACCAAATAGCCGTAAACTATTTGACTACGAGGGAAGTGCACCTAGGGTTCCGCTAATTTATTATTTAATAAATTAGGCCTGGACCAAGTGATGCAGTGTCCGCTTTTGTTTAAAGCGGGCTACACCGTGAGGATAAAAGCCTGGACGGGTAGGTTCCTTCGTTTTGAAAAGGAATCTGCCTGTGCAGGCTTTATTAATTATATATATTAAAAAATCTTTATAGGGGAGGAAGAATTTTTATGTTGGAAAAATTATTTAAGCTTAAGGAGTATGGCACAGATGTAAGAACCGAGTTTATTGCTGGACTGGCTACTTTCATGAC
>JANWJZ010000073.1 GCA_025451675.1 Halanaerobiales bacterium
ATTATCCTTGGTACATCGAGGCAGATAGCCGCCGAATATTCTTTCTTCCTTTCCATACCGGTCATGTTTGGTGCCAGTGCCCTGAAATTGTTTAAGTTTGGTTTCAGTTTTACTGCTACGGAATTGATAATTCTTTTGACAGGAATGATCGTGGCTTTTGTTGTATCCGTATTAGCTATCCGTTTCCTGCTGACCTATATCAAGAATAATGATTTCAAGGCCTTTGGCTGGTATCGTATTATACTTGGCCTGATAGTAATAGGATATTTCCTGCTGAGGGGATAGGCCAGGGAAAATGATACAGGAGAACCGTCCCCCTGTGTCTTTGTTTCAGGAGGTGAGAGATATGAATCTATTTTTGGCCATATTTTTCTTTGTGCTTGGTGTTGCCGGGCTGGTACTGGGTAGTAATGCAGGTGTCTTTGCCGGTTTATCCCTTTTTTCCATGCAAATAATAAAACTTATGAAGGCCAGTAAAATTGGCCTTATAATCATTGCTATAGCAGGGCTGGCCGGTATAGTCTTTTTTGCTGCAAAAAAAGAATGGCTCCTGCTGTTCATCTTTATCGTCCTGCATTCCTATAATTACTGGCTATACATGAATTTGCAGGAAAAGAAGGAAGAGGATTTGCATAATTAAAAGTAAAGTGTTATAATAGAGGCTATAAAAGCGAATACTAAAGTCTAAAGGGGAGTAACTACCTTTTATAGGAGATAAAGCCAACAACCGGTAGGGTGCCACGCCTGCCTGGCTTTGTCCTTTGACTTGTGTCAAAGCAGTGAGACCTTTAGCAGGATTTTATTCTTTATGATAAATTCTGCTAAAGGTTTTTTAATATCTACAAAACAGGGGGAGTGATAATTGATGTGGTTTTCAAAACCACAGGAAGAAGTTCTAAAGGAATTTGATGTAGATCCTGCGACTGGTTTAAGTACTGAAGAGGCTGAGCGAAGGCTGGAGCAATATGGCAGGAATAAACTGGAGGGTAAAGCCAAAAAGGGCATACTGGCCCTATTTTTAGGCCAGTTGAAGGATATGCTCATCTATGTCCTGCTGGCTGCAGCGGGAATAACCTTTGTTATTGGTGAATATGTTGATGGACTTATAATCCTCCTGGTGGTTATCCTGAATGCCATAATCGGGGTTGTGCAGGAGTACAAGGCCGAAAAAGCCATTGAGGCCCTGCAGCAGATGACTACGCCCAGAGCCCTGGTCCGGCGTGATGGAGAGGTCAAAGAGATTAATTCAGAAGAAATAGTGCCCGGTGATATAGTAATAATCGAGGCAGGAAGATACATACCGGCAGATCTCAGGCTAATTGAGAGCGCCAACCTGCAGATTGAAGAATCTGCCCTGACCGGTGAATCAGTTCCCGTTGAGAAGGATGCCGGTTCCATCATTGAAGATCCAGATACACCTATCGGGGATCTGGCCAATATGGCTTTTATGTCCACCCTGGCCACCTATGGCCGGGGAGTAGGGGTTGCCGTAGGGACAGCCATGAACACCGAGGTAGGGAAAATTGCCAGAATTCTGGATGAAGATGTAGAAGAGATGACTCCGCTGCAGAAAAGGCTGGATCACCTGGGGAGAGTCCTCGGTTACCTGGCTATAGGAATCTGTGGCCTGATCTTTATCGTTGCCCTCTTCCAGGGAAGGCCCTTATTTGATATGTTCCTCACAGCTATAAGCCTGGCTGTAGCGGCCATACCGGAAGGCCTGGCGGCTATCGTTGCCATAGTACTGGCCCTGGGAGTAACCAGGATGTCGAAAAGGAATGCCATAGTAAAGAAGTTACCTGCAGTTGAAACCCTGGGTTCAGTCAATATCATCTGTTCTGATAAAACAGGAACCCTTACCCAGAACAGGATGACTGTTGTCAAGACCTACACCATGGACAGGCCTGGTGATGTTCCGGCAACAGGGGAAGGGCTGCAGCCCACTGCCGATGAAGCAGAACTGATTAAAACCCTGGTTTTATGTTCTGATGCCACTTATGAGCATGGTGAGGGTACCGGAGACCCTACGGAAATTGCCCTGGTAGTATTGGGACAGAAATATAATTTGGGTAAAAGGGAGCTAAATGAAAAACACAGGAGGGTCAGCGAAAGGCCCTTTGATTCTGAGCGGAAATTGATGTCTACCTTAAATAAAGAAGGCGCCGCTTACCGGGTCCATACCAAGGGTGCCATAGATAATATATTGAAGATTTCAAGCAAGGCCCTTGTAAACGGAGAGGTAGTACCCCTGACTGAAGAATTAAAGGCCAGGTATCTGGAAATAGCGGAAGAGATGTCCGATGAGGCCTTACGGGTGCTGGGGGCTGCCTATAAGGATGTCGACGAGATAATCGCCCCTGAGGAGATGGAAAAGGATTTGACCGTTCTTGGACTGGTTGGTATGATTGACCCGCCCCGGCTGGAGGTTCTGGATTCCATCAGGGAGGCCAAAGAGGCCGGCATTACTCCGGTCATGATTACCGGTGACCACAGGAACACAGCCGTGGCCATAGCAAAGGAACTGGGTATTGCCGATTCCATAGAGGAGAGTATAACCGGTGCTGAGATAGATAAGTTATCAGAGGAAGAATTTTCCCGCAATATTGATAAATACCGGGTCTTTGCCCGGGTTTCACCTGAACACAAGGTGAAGATTGTTAAAGCCTTTAAAGCCAGGGGAAATATCGTCTCCATGACCGGTGACGGGGTAAATGATGCCCCTTCCCTGAAATATGCTGACATTGGTGTGGCCATGGGTATTACCGGGACAGATGTGGCCAAAGGTGCCAGTGATATGATCCTGACTGATGACAACTTCACCACAATCGTCCATGCCATTGAAGAAGGCCGGAATATTTATAACAATATCAAAAAAGCGGTAATATTTTTACTGTCCTGTAATCTGGGTGAGGTTGTATCCATCTTCCTTTCCATACTATTTTCCTGGCCGGTTCCCTTATTGCCGACCCAGATCCTCTGGGTTAACCTGATTACCGACTCCCTACCGGCCATAGCCCTGGGTATTGATCCCGGGGATAAGGATGTAATGAACAAGAAACCAAGGGACCCCGAAGAAAGCTTTTTCGCCGGCGGGGCGGCTTTAAGGGCGGTAATTGGCGGGTTTTTGATAGGATTACTGACCCTGGCTGTTTTTTATTATGGTATAAAGGATTATGGATTCAGGAACATACCGGCAGATGTGTTAGGCCATGCCCGGACCATGTCCTTTGTTGTCCTGGCTCTTTCCCAGCTCTTTTATTCCTTATCGATGCGGAATTTCGATAAATCCATTTTCAAAATCGGGCTTTTTACCAATAAATATCTGCTTGGAGCCATTTTGCTTGGTATAGTCTTACAGGCCGGGCTGATTTCCATTCCATTCCTGGCCAGGGCCTTTAGTCTATATAGTTTAAGCCTGCAGGATTGGGGCCTGCTCATTATACTCGCTTTAATCCCGATGTTAATAAATGAACTGATCAAGAAGATCATAAAAGAAAAAGTTAATGTTACAACACATTAAAAAGGGAGGCTTATAATATGGAGCTGATATTTGATAATTTATTTAATCTGGAGTTGCAACAGGTAGTAATGTGGATTATTGGGGGTATCCTTATTTATCTGGCCATAAAGAAAGATATGGAGCCAACCTTACTCCTACCCATTGGCTTTGGAGCCATATTGGTCAACTTACCCTTTTCCGGTGCCGTGACACAGGTTATCGATGGGGTAAAAGAAGTAGGGGTTCTCGATGTCCTCTTTGATGCAGGTATTGCCAATGAACTCTTCCCCCTGTTGCTTTTTATTGGTATAGGAGCAATGATTGATTTTACCCCCTTATTGACCAATCCGAAAATGTTATTCTTCGGTGCGGCAGCCCAGTTTGGTATCTTCTTTACCTTCAGCCTGGCGTCTTTACTGGGTTTTGATATCAAGGATGCTGCTTCAGTGGCTATTATTGGTGCTGCTGACGGGCCGACATCAATATTTGTGGCCAACTATTTTAATTCCAAATACCTGGGGGCAATCATAGTTGCTGCGTACTCATATATGGCACTGGTTCCCATCATCCAGCCTTTTGTAATCAGGCGGATTACAACCCGGGAAGAGCGCCTGATCAGGATGGACAACGTAAAGAGCTCAGTATCCCGGAGTGTTAAGATTTTATTCCCCATTTTTATCACCATAATAGCTGGCCTGTTTGCGCCACGTTCTGTTGCCCTGGTCGGTTTCCTGATGTTTGGTAACTTAATTAGGGAATGCGGAGCCCTGAATATTTTATCTGAAACAGCCCAGAAGGAACTGCCCAACCTGATTACCATCCTTCTCGGTATTACCGTTGCCACCAAGATGCAGGCAGAGTATTTCCTGACCAGAGAAACCCTTATGATTTTAGGGCTGGGCCTTATTGCCTTTGTCTTTGATACTGTCGGCGGTGTCCTGTTGGCTAAAATAATTAATATCTTTGCCAGAAATAAGGTTAATCCGATGGTTGGCGCCTGTGGCATCTCTGCCTTTCCCATGTCAGCCAGGGTAATCCATAAGATGGGTCTTGAAGAGGATCCCCATAATTTCCTCTTAATGCATGCTGTTGGAGCAAATGTGGCCGGACAGATTGCTTCTGTTATTGCCGGTGGTTTGATCATGAATCTTGTAGCTTAAGGAGGGGTATAATGAATATAGAGGGCTTTTTACAAACATTACCCATTGCTTTGAGGGGTATGGGTGGTATATTCGTTGTTATGGCTATCGTTTACCTGAGCATAAAACTGGTAAATATATTTTTTGCAGATAATGGTAATAAAAATGAATAAAAAATCCAGGGGCTTGCCCCTGGATTCTTTAATATCCTATTGGGGCTTCTATCGCCTATTAGCTATTGAAGCAGGCACATATCCTGTCAGCTGTGAAGCTTGACATTTGTGGAAAAAGTAATATAAAATATATAACAGTGGTTTAAGGTCAGACTATAGCCAGGCCATTAAAATACTAAATTACTGATTTAAAATATTAAAATTATTAAACAGTAAATATACAAAATAAAAAACAAAATATAGAGGAAAGGGATGATCTATAGATGCCAACATATCTTTACGAATGTGAAAAATGTGGCCGTTTTGAAGAGTTTCAGAGGATTACTGATGAACCCTTAAGTGAATGTCCGGAATGTAAGAGCCCTGTGCGGAGGATAATCGGTGCTCCGGGTATAATCTTTAAGGGTTCTGGTTTTTATGTGACAGATAGCAGAACCGATAAGGGATCTGGCAGTAGTGAAAAGGCTTCATAAAAATGATTCTGGTCAGTGCCTGTCTTCTGGGGGAAAATGTCCGTTATGATGGCGGCAATTCCCTCAATAAAGAATTATTGGAACTCCTTGCGGGAAAGGAAATGGTCCCTATCTGTCCTGAAGTAGCCGGTGGCCTGCCTGTACCCCGTCCGCCGGTAGAGATAGTGGGTGGAGACGGCGAGGATGTGCTGGCCGGCCGGGCCAGTGTCAAGTCAGCGGAGGGGAAAGACCTTACTGCTGCCTTTATCGAAGGGGCCTGTAAGGTCCTGGAGGAGCTGGACCTGCAGGAGATAGAATTTGCCATTCTGAAGTCTAAAAGCCCATCCTGTGGGGTTGACCGGATCTACAATGGACAGTTTAATGGCCAGCTGAGGCAGGGGCCAGGTGTCACAGCCGCCTATTTTATGAGCAAGGGGATAGAGGTATATACAGAAGAAGAGGTAGATAAAATAAAAAACAAATTAAAGGGATAAAGAGGGAACTTCTTTTAGGAGAGGTTCCTTTTTTTATGCCTGAAACTGACTATTTTATCCAGATAATATTTTTGAAAAAGAGAATAAAATCCCCTGTCCCTGAGGCAAGATATTAGTAAAATCAGGATTTCAAGAAATAAGGTCAGAAATAAAAAAGAAGAAAAGAAGTAAAAAGGAAAGGAGTAAGAAAAAGTGAAGAGGCGTTCCCAGTACTACATATTAATTGGAATTTTAACATTATTTATTATCCTGGCCCTGGCAGTAAGGGAGCCAGTGGAGACTACTGCTGCCCAACCAACCCTATACTGGGGAAGCAGAGGGAGCAGTGTTACCCTATTGCAGAGGAAACTGGCCAGCTGGGGCTATTATGATGGCAGGATAGATGGTATATACGGCTCAGATACATACCAGGCAGTAATAGAATTCCAGAGGAAGAACCGTTTAAGGGTAGATGGTATAGTAGGCCGGGAGACCTGGGCAGCCCTCGGTTATCAATGGGCCGGTAGTAGCAGTCAGAATGTGGTCAGAGCTGCCACTACCGCCGGTAATACCAGGAGTAATGATGTAGAAATGTTGGCCAGACTGGTCCATGCTGAGGCCAGGGCAGAACCCTATGAAGGACAGGTGGCTATAGCGGCAGTGGTATTGAACAGGGTAAAAAGCCCATCCTTTCCCAATAGCATCAGCGGGGTAATCTACCAGCCCCTGGCCTTTGAGTCAGTAGCCAATGGGCAATTTAATCTGCCCCCGACAGAGGAAAACTACAGGGCTGCCAGGTCTGCCTTAAATGGTTGGGATCCAACCCATGGTGCTTTATATTTCTGGAATCCCTCCAAACCGGTAAGCCGCTGGATCTGGTCAAGGAGAATAGTGAGAAGGATTGGCAACCATGTCTTCGGAATATGATATGGATTTCCCGTAATATGAATAGATATCTCTGCAAAATTAAGTGATGTCTCTGAAAATTTAAAGGGGGTTTTGAAAATAAACAGGTCCTGGATTATCCCTTTAGTATTGGCACTGGTCCTTGTCGGTATAACTGCTTATTGGGGTTATGATCAATACCGGGAGAAGGAGCAATTGCAGATCTATATGGGCAATACCTTTCAGCGCTCTTTCTATGAACTGGTAGAACGGATAGAGGAAATGGAGGTCTTGATCGGGAAAAGCCTTGTCTCCACTTCGCCGAGGCAAAATATCTTACTCTTGACTGATGTCTGGAGTCATGCCAATACAGCACAGGCGGAGTTAAATAGATTACCACTGGCAGCCCAGACTGTTTATGATGTATCTAAATTTCTGAGCCAGACCGGTGACTTTGCCCATACACTGGCCAAACAGAATGCTGACGGTAAGGTACTGACAGCAGAGGAAAGGCAGACCCTGAGTGAATTGAGGCAACATGCCATCCGCATTACAGAGTTGCTCCAGGAAGTGGAAAATGAAGTCCTGGCCGGTAAAGTGAACTGGGTGGAAATGGTCAAGAGCACCAGGCGGGCCCTCAGAGAAGAACAGGAAAGGGAAAAACCGGATATAAATCTGGATGACCTCAGTGATGACCTGAGCAAGGTTCCAACCCTCATCTATGACGGCCCCTTCTCTGACCATATTAATGAAAGGAAACCCGAGGGGCTGAGGGGAGAAGAGGTCTCCAGGGAAACAGCCCGGGAAAAGGTGCGGGATTTTCTCGATGGAGTGGATGGAAATAATATTTCCGTCTCAGAAGGGACGACAGTTAATGGGCGGATACCGGCCTATAACTTCCAGGTGGAGACAGGCAATGGTGTATACTCGGTCGACATCTCAAGGAAAGGTGGTTCCCTGGTCAGCCTTTTAAACAATAGGGAGGTCTATAGTGTCAAAATCTCCAGGGATGAAGCGGTAAAAAAAGCCCAGGAGTATCTGGAAAGCATTGAGTATACTGATATGGAACCGACTTTCTCTGAAATCAAGGACAATATCGCCTATATTTCCTTTGCCTACCAGCAGGATGATATTATCTTTTATCCGGATATAATCAATGTACAGATTGCCATGGATAATGGTCAGGTCCTGGCAGTTGAAGCCCAGAACTATTTGATGTCCCATAAGGAAAGGGAAATAAAAGAGCCAGAAATTACAGAAGAAGAAGCCCGGGAACTGGCCTCGGCCACACTGGATGAGATTGAGAATATAAGGCTGGCTGTTATCCCGACCTCCAGCCTGCGGGAAGTCTTTACCTATGAAGTAAGGGGTAAGGTAGGGGATGAGATCTATATAATCTATATAGATGCTGAAACCGGAAATGAAGAACAGATCTTGAAGGTAATCTTGAGTGAAACAGGAACCCTGGCCCTCTAGATAATTCCCTTAACAGTTTAGTAGATTAAGCAATTTAGCCCATTAAATAATTAATCTATTAAATGAGCCGTTAGCAGCTTTCTAAAAAAGCTAAATTATGATATAATTTTAGCAAACAGTTTAAGTAGGGGATTATATGAATCGGGTTTCTGTTATCGGTTGTAAAGATTATGATGAAGTTTTATTGAGGAAAAAAATTGAGGAATTATTTGAATTACTGGGGGGCCTTAATTCCTATATAAAGGCCGGGCAAAAGGTATTGCTGAAGGTTAATCTCTTAATGGAAAAGCCCCCGGAAGCCATGGTGACCACTCATCCTGCCGTTGTCAAGGTGATTGCCAGTATGGTAAAGGAAGCCGGGGCTCATCCCATAATCGGCGATAGCCCTGGCGGCCCCTTTACCAGGGTATTACTGGAGCGGGCCTACAAAAAATCCGGGTTGGCCCGGGTGGCAGAAGAAGTAGGAGCAGAATTAAATTATAACCTGGAACAGGTCACTGTTCCCTTTGATGGAGTCATCAATAAATCCTTTGTATTGGGTGAGTACATAAAAGAGGCAGATCTGGTTATCAACATTGCCAAGTTAAAGACCCATGGCTTAACCATGATGACAGGGGCGGTAAAGAACCTTTTTGGTGCCATTCCCGGTCTCTTAAAGGCTGAGTATCACCTGAGAATGCCTGAACTGACTGACTTCTCCAATATGCTGGTTGACCTTTCTCTCTGTGTAAACCCGGTTCTTAACATCATAGACGGGATTTGGGGAATGGAGGGAGAAGGTCCCTCTGCCGGTACAAAGAGGAATTTCGGCTATCTGCTGGCCAGTACTTCACCCCATGCCCTGGATGTGGCCGCAGCCTATCTTCTTGGTATAACCCCTGTACACAGGGCACCGATCATCAATGCTGCCCGCGAGAGAGGCCTTCCTGCCAGCCTGGAGGAAATCACCCTGCTCGGTGAGCCCCTGATACCGGCGGAGAAAACCGAGATACCTCCTCCTGTATTTTTCTCGAACCTGTTGGATAGAAAAATACCCGGTCCTATTGCCAGAACCTTGAGCAATCTGCTGAGACCGCGCCCGGTCTTTATTTCCGAACTCTGTGTCGGTTGTGGGGATTGTTACCGTAGTTGCCCGCCGCAGGTTATCACTATGAGGAATAAAAAAGCAGAGGTCTCTCTGGATGGCTGTATCCGGTGTTTTTGCTGTCAGGAATTATGTCAGTATCAGGCGGTAAAGATAAAAAGACCCCTATTAGGCAGAGTATTGACCAGATAATGAGTGTCAGGTATAGGTATTGGACTGGCAAGAGTTTAAGAATGAGGTGAGATTAATGAAGATTGGGGTTATTTCTGACACCCACATTCCTTTCCGGGGAAGGAAAATTCCTGATGTTGTCCTGGACACCTTTCGGGGTGTAGATCTGATTATCCATGCCGGAGATCTGGTCCAGGAGGAGGTACTGGCTACACTTGAAGAGATTGCACCGGTCAAGGCCGTTTCAGGAAATGTGGATCCCCCTGAGTTGAAAATGAAGTTGCCGGAGAAGCTGGAATTGGAGCTGGCCGGTTACAAAATAGCTGTTATTCATGGACACAATGTCAGGGGCCATTTGCTGAATACACTGCCTTATGTTTTTCCCGAAGCTGATATAATTATCTTCGGCCATACCCACCAACAATGTAATAGGACAATCAATGGCCAGTTATTATTTAATCCAGGCTCTCCTACTGATCGCAGGATGGAGAAGAATTATTCCTTTGGTATTATAGAATTGGCAGATAAAATTCATGCTGAGATAATTGAATTCCAGAATAGGTAATAATTGAATTCCAGAGTGCGGGAGGGATAATGGATGAATGTATATGATCTGGCCCATAGCCTGGCCAGGGAAATAAAGAAATCAGATGAGTACAAATCATATCAGGAGATCAGGGATAAGATCAGGGATAATAAGACAACATTGGAGATGTTAAGGGATTTTCAGAAGGAACAGTTTAAATTACAGAGTAAGGCCCTTACCGGGGAGAAGATAACGGAGGAAGAGAAGGAGAAATTCAACAGATTAATGGAACTTGTCAATTTAAATAAGGATATTAAAAAATATCTGGAAGTAGAATACCGGATATCTGTAATGTTAAATGATATACAGGAAATAGTGTTTGGAGATTTAAATCTCGGTTTTGGAAAAGAAGAAAAGCACCCGGAATAGGGTGCTTGTTTTACAATGTAGACAGATAATTAGATTATACTGGTACTACTTCTTTAACCCCCGGAACATATTGTTTCAGGGTTCTCTCTATGCCGTTTTTCACGGTAAGTGTTGACATGGGGCAACCACTACAGGCGCCAACCAATTTAACCTTCACTATACCGTCATCGGTAATTTCAACCAGTTCAACATCACCGCCATCAGCCTGTAGAGCTGGTCTTATTTTATTTATAATTTCAACTACCTGTTCTTTCACGTCTACACCTCCTATTATAGCATTTACTTTTCTAATTATAACACTATCCAGAGTAAAAATAAAGCAAATAATTAAAAATAATAATTATTCTTCATTGTTATTTTTCTGATCTCCCTTTACCTTTAGATATAACTGTAGTTTATCGCTGACAACCAGGTAGGATAGAGATAACTGGTAGCTGCGTTTTTCCACGATTATACTGGCCTCGTTGATAATATTATGCAATAATAAAGGATCTACCTCATTTATTTCTTTGCCTACAAACCCATCCAGAAGACTGCGTATTTTTTTTATAATTTCCTGCTGGGTATGTTTATTTAAATCTGTATCCAGATAGGGATTGATAGACTGGATGATCAGTCTATTTTTAAATTTCAAATCCAGTTGTTCCAGTTGTTTTTCCAGTCCGGCCAGTTCTGTTTTCAGTTCTTTATTTTCCAGGATTAATTTGTCCAGATCCCTGCCACTATATGCAGATATAATTGTAGCGCCCAACAGAAAGCCTAGAAGGAAGACAGCCAGTACAAAGAATAATTCCTTCCTGGTAAAGGCGAAAATGGGAATTCCCTGCAAGATTATTTACCTCCATACAAGATTATTTACCACCGCAGAAGACCACTATAAGCCAGTAACCCAGTTGGGCGCCAAAGAAGGCACTGATAAGGACCAGGATCTGCTGGATGATAATCATTAAATTTCTCTGAAAAAATACCCCTTCCAGGAGGCGCAGATTGGCGAAGGTGCCGCCGATGGCACTGAGGATGGCATATAATTTCAGGTTATCAGCAATATCCAGCATAATTTTCAGAGGGGATTGATGGATCAGGATTCCTCCGATGCTTCCTATAAATGAACCTCCCAGCACAACACCGAGGGCTATAAAGAAAACAGGAACTATACGGGCCAGCATTTTCTTCACCTCAATATATTTATAGTAGCGAAAGGCCTTATTTATACTTAAATGACTCATTTCTACTTCAGAACTAAATTAATTAGATTATGTTAAGCAGATTTTTTAGTAAATATCAAGCAGATTATACGTAAACTGAAAAATGATTTTAAATAATAACCTTTATGAAGAAGGAAGCAGGGTTCAGGGAGAGAAATTATATAATAAAATAATTTCGGGATGGATGTTTATTATGGAAATCAAGGGTTTTGTTCACCTACATAATCATACAGAGTACAGCCTCCTGGATGGGGCTGCCCGTATAGGTGACCTGGTCAGGAAGGCTAAAGAATATGATATGCCGGCAGTGGCCATAACTGACCATGGAGTCCTCTATGGCATGGTGGAATTTTATAAAAAGGCAGTTACCGAAGGTATTAAGCCCATTATCGGCTGTGAGGTATATCTGACTCCAGGCTCCATGCAGGATAGGGATACCCGTGACAGATATCACCTCATCCTGCTGGCAGAGGATAATGAGGGTTATCATAATCTGATTAAACTGGTCACCAAAAGCTGGCTGGAGGGTTTTTATTATAAACCACGGATAGATAAGGAATTGCTTGCAAAGCACAGTAAAGGGCTGATTGCTCTTTCCGCCTGTATCCAGGGGGAAATCCCAGGCCTTATACTGGCGGGAAAATATCAGGAGGCAGTAAAGACAGCTGAGGAATACCGGCAGATTTTCGGTAAGGATAATTTCTTTCTGGAGTTGCAGGACCATAACCTCCGGGAAGAGAAGCTGGTCAACAGCCAACTGATCAGGCTGGCCAATGAACTGGACATCCCCCTGGTATTGACCAATGATGTCCACTATCTGGAACAGAGTGATGAGAGGCTCCATGACGTCCTGTTGGCTCTCCAGACCGGGAAGACCGTCAACGATGAGGACCGGATGAAATTCCCCAATGATAGTTTCTATTTTAAACCCGTTGAGGAGATGAAGGTTCTCTTTCCTTCCATTCCTGAGGCCTATAATAATACATTTAGGATAGCGGAGAGATGTGAGGTCAGGCTGGATTTTAATCAAATCTTTCTGCCTGCCTTTCCGGGTGGTAGTGAAGAGAAGCCCAATAGCCAGCTCCTCCGGGAGAAATGCCTGGAAGGTTTGGAAAAGAAGGGCCTGGCCAATAATACAGAGGCCTGGGAGAGACTGGATTATGAATTGAATATAATCGAAAAGATGGGCTATGTGGATTATTTCCTTATTGTCTGGGATTTTGTCAATTATGCTGCGGAAAATGGTATCCGGGTGGGGCCGGGCCGGGGTTCTGCGGCCGGCAGCCTGGTTTCCTATCTATTGGGGATAACCAAGCTCAACCCCCTGGAATACGGCTTACTTTTTGAGAGATTCCTGAATCCGGAACGGGTTTCCATGCCTGATATTGATATAGACTTTGATGAAAACAGGGACCAGATTATTGAATATGTCAGGAAGAGGTATGGGAGGGAACGGGTGGCCCAGATCGGGACCTTTGGAACCATGGCTGCCCGGGCTGCCATCAGGGATATCGGCAGGGCCCTGGATATACCCCTGCGGAAGGTAGACCGGATAGCAAAGCTGGTCCCCGGCCAGCCGGGGATTACCCTGGCCAGGGCCCTGGAAACCAATGAAAGATTGCGGCAATATTATGAGGAAGATGGGGAGGTAAGGGAATTACTGGATCTGGCCAGTGCTGCAGAAGGCCTGCCCCGCCATATCTCTACCCATGCGGCCGGCGTAGTCATCGGTGCAGATGACCTCAGCAATGTAGTACCTTTGCAGTTGCAGGATGAGAGTGTCATTACCCAGCTGGCCATGGGTGACCTGGAGGACCTGGGCCTCCTGAAAATGGATTTCCTGGGCCTGCGCAATCTGACCATCATCAATAAAACCCTTGCCCTGGTTAAGGAACGGCACAATATAGAAGTAGATATAGACAATGTACCACTGGATGACCCGGAGGTATACCGGCTGCTCCAGTCCGGCAGGACCATGGGGGTCTTCCAGATGGAGTCCTATCTATTTCAGGAACTGAATCAGAGACTCAAACCGGATCGTTTTACAGATATCGTTGCCATACTGGCCCTGGGCCGCCCGGGGCCCCTGGGCAGCGGCCTGGTAGATCAATTTATGGACAGCAGGCATGGGCTCAGGGAACCGGAGTACCTGCATCCAGCTCTGGAGCCTATCCTGAAGGAGACCTTTGGTCTGATCTTATACCAGGAGCAGGTCATGGAGATTGCCAGTAAAATCGGCGGTTTTACCCTGGGTGAAGCGGACTTACTGCGGCGGGGTATGGGTAAGAAAAATAAGGAACTGATTGCCAGTGAGCGGGAACGCTTTGTAAAGGGGGCCGCTGAAAGGGGTATCAAAGAAGAGGTTGCCCATCAGATTTTTGATCAGATGGAGTATTTTGCCGGTTATGGTTTCAATAAATCTCACAGTGCGGCCTATGCCTTGCTGGCTTATCAGACAGCTTACCTCAAGGTTAAGTATCCGGCTGAATTCATGGCTGCCCTGCTTTCTTCGGTAATGGGCAATCAGAGTAAAGTGGGCCAGTATGTCAGGGAATGCAAGGAACTGGGCATAGAGGTACTGCCGCCGGATATCAATAAGAGCTCCCATGATTTTGTGCCTGAGGGGGATAATAAGATCCTCTTCGGGCTGGCGGCTATCAAGAATGTGGGTAAAGCGGCCATTGAGGCTATCCTGGAAGGCCGCCAGGAAGGCCCTTATACATCGCTGGATGATTTCTTAAAGCGGGTGGACCTGCGGCGGGTCAATATCCAGGTTACTGAATCCCTGATCAAGGCCGGGGCCTTTTCCTCCTTTAAAGAGAACCGGGCCCAGATGCTGGTGAAATTCGAGGAATTATATAAAAATGCCAACTCCTTCCGCCAACAGCATGCCAGCGGCCAGACTTCCTTCTTTGATCTGGTAGAGGATGAGGAGAGTTTCTTTGCTGAAACAGTCAAATACCCGGAGATAGGGGAGATACCCATAGAGGAGATTCTGGCCCAGGAGAGGGAATACCTGGGGATTTATTTAACGGGACATCCTCTGGACAATAGCAGGGAGAAGATCCGGTATTTCAGTAATTGTGATTCTGTCCTTTTACAGGGAGAGGAAGCCCTACAGGGCGAGCTTATCTTTGCCGGTATGGTTATTGAAAGGAAGAATCACCTGACTAAGAAGAATACCATGATGGCCTTTCTGACCCTGGAGGACTGGTCTGGAAAGGTGGAACTGGTGGTTTTCCCGGAGGTCTATAGTAAATATGAAGAGAATCTCTCTCCCGGCAGCAGGGTAATGGTTATAGCTTACCAGGATGAGGATAGTATTATCGCCAATTCAATTCTGGCCCTGGATACCCCCTTTCTGGAAATCAGGCTCGATGAGAGGAATGTGGGAACTACTGTATTGAACGGTATCAAAAGGGTAATCAGGAAATATCCCGGGAACTGCCCCCTCTTCTTACAGATTAGTGAAGGAAATAGCAGAAAACTGGTGCTAAGCGAGAGCGGTCATTGGGTGGCTTATAGTGATGTTTTAGTCAAGGAAATGGAGGAAATAGTAGGAAAAGGTAATTGCAGTTTTTACAAATAATTGTTATACTGAAATAGTAGATTTACATTTATGGATGGTCTTAAACAGTCTTTACCCCTGATAATTTCAAGTCCCAGCGGAAATGCTATATAGTGGGGCTTTGCTTGACATTAATATGAAAAAAGTGTATTATAAAACAGATAGAGGAGGTCGTACATATGGAGATTCAGGCTGATTTTATTATAATAAAAGCGCTGGAAGATGGAGTAACTATAATCGGACTGACCCGTGGTAAGGAAACCAAATTCAGCCATACAGAAAAACTGGATGAGGGAGAAGTATACGTGGCCCAATTTACTGAACATACATCAGCCATCAAAATAAGAGGAAAGGCAGAGATCCTTTCTAGACATGGTTCTGTAATTTCGGGTGTTAGTAATTAAACCAGGCTAGTTAAGGGGCTGGTTTTTCTTTTGAAATGGGAAAAACACTATAGTAAATATTGGCAATTGAGAAAAATATCCTGAGGAATACTATAGAATGAGAATATGGGGGAATCGGTTATGTGGCAGGTAGTTTATATTGCTTCAAAAGAAGAAGCCCTGGCTATCAAAGACCGCTTGGTTAAGGAAGGATTTCTGGTAAAACTGGAACCTATGGATGAAAATAGCTATCAGATTAAAGTCCCTGAGTCAGAAGCAGAGGAAGTCTATGATCTCATACACGAGTGG
The DNA here is from genome assembly GCA_025451675.1 of Halanaerobiales bacterium. Lineage (GTDB taxonomy): Bacteria > Bacillota > Halanaerobiia > Halanaerobiales > DTU029 > DTU029. The sequence goes on from JANWJZ010000073.1 coordinate 15,773, forward strand.
ATGTAGGAAATCTAAAGCTTTGAGGTGAATCAAATGTTTAAAGACCTTTTCGGGAAGCCTAAGTATGTTACAGTCAGGACCCGTAGTAAACAGGAAAAAGAAGACAATTCCCCTGATAGTCGCCTCTGGACCAAATGTAATGGTTGTAAACAGATTATCTTTAATAAAAAACTGGTAGAAAATCTGCTGGTCTGTCCAGAGTGTAATTACCATTTCAGGCTATCAGCCAGGGATAGACTGGCAATAACCATAGATGAAGATAGTTTTCAGGAATTCGGCCAGGATATTTACAGTGCGGATCCCCTGGAATTTCCTAATTATAAAGAGAAACTGGCTAAAGCCAGAGTCAAGACAGGCCTGAATGAGGCCATTATTACTGGAGAAGCCACCATTAATGGATATCCGGTAGTGATTGGTGTGATGGATTTTAATTTCATGGGTGGCAGCATGGGTTCTGTTGTAGGAGAAAAGGTTACCCTGGCTATAGAGAGGTCAATTGAGACCAGAAAACCCCTTATTTTAATAACTACTGCCGGTGGAGCCAGGATGCAGGAAGGCATGATTTCCTTAATGCAAATGGCCAAAACCAGTGCTGCTGTTAAAAAGCTGGATGAGGCCGGTATCTTATATATTTCCATTATGACGGATCCAACCTCTGGCGGGGTAACAGCCAGTTTTGCTTCCCTGGCAGATATTATTATTGCCGAAAAGGGAGCCCTGATTGCCTTTGCCGGGCCCAGGGTAATTCAACAGACCATAAATACCAGTTTACCGGAAGGATTCCAGCGGGCTGAATTCTTACTGGAACATGGCATGATAGATATGGTTCTTTCCCGCCATGAGATAAAGGATACCTTGACAAGCATCCTGAAAATTCACCAGGTCGGGGTGAGTAATTATGACTAATAATATCCTGGATTTTGAAAAACCTTTACTGGAACTATCAGCAAAGATTAAGGAATTGCAGTCCTTTATGGATGAAAAAGGCCTCGATCTCAGTGAAGAGTTAATGAAACTGAAAGAACGGGCTGCCAAACTGCAGAGAGAGATTTATGCCAGCCTGAATACATTACAGATTATACAGATTGCCCGCCATCCCAACAGGCCGACAGCAAAGGACTATATTAATTATATTTTCGATGAATTCATTGAACTGCATGGTGATAGAAAATTCAGTGATGATAAAGCCCTGATCGGTGGGATTGGTTTAATTGATAATCAACCCTTTACTTTTTTAGGGCATCAAAAGGGCAAGACGACCAAGGAAAATCTCTCCCGCAACTTCGGTATGGCTCACCCGGAAGGTTACCGCAAGGCATTAAGGTTGATGAAAGAAGCAGAAAAATTTAATCGTCCGGTTCTTTCCCTTATTAATACACCTGGGGCCTATCCCGGAATTGGTGCCGAAGAACGGGGCCAGGCAGAGGCCATAGCCAGAAACTTAATGGAAATGTCTGCTCTCAGGGTACCGATAATTGTTGTGGTGACAGGCGAAGGTGGCAGTGGTGGAGCCTTAGGCATCGGTCTCGGAGACCGGATCATGATGCTGGAATACAGTTATTATTCTGTATCCACTCCGGAAGCCTGTGCTGCCATCCTGTGGAAGGATTCGGAAAAAGCAGGCGAGGCTGCCGAAGCCCTGAAAATAACCGCTAAAGCCCTCAGGGAGCTGGGTATAATTGATAGGATAATCAAGGAACCAGCTGGCGGTGCTCATCAGAATCCGCAGGAAGCCGCCATGTTTTTAAAGGAGGCGGTCCTGGAAGAGTATAGGGCACTAAGCAAATTATCTCCTGAGGAATTGGTAAATCGGAGATATATGAAATATAGACAGCTTGGTGTATATAGTGAAGATATAAATAATGCCACAGCAGGAGAAATACTTAAGGAGGAAGTTGAATGAAGAAGATTGCTGTATTAACCAGTGGCGGGGATGCCCCAGGAATGAATGCAGCCATAAGATCAGCTGTGAGGACAGCTATCTATAATGGCCTGGAAGTGGTAGGAGTAAGACGTGGTTTTGCTGGCCTTATTGAGGGTGATTTTTTCCTCATGGAATCAGGTTCAGTCAGTGATATAATGCAAAAAGGGGGCACCTTTTTGCTTTCAGCCCGTTGTGAGGAATTCCTGCAGCCAGAAGGCCGGAAAAAAGCTGCTGACCAGTTAAAAAAACATAGTATTGAGGGATTGGTTGTTATCGGTGGCGATGGTTCTTTAAGGGGGGCAGAAAGCCTTTACCGGGAACAGGGCATAGCCTATATTGCCGTGCCTGGGACAATTGATAATGACCTGCCCGGTACTGATTATACTATAGGTTTTGATACAGCCATGAATACCATCATTGAGGCTGTAAACAAAATCAGGGATACAGCTACCTCCCATGAGAGGACCTTTATTATTGAAACAATGGGCCGGACAAGCGGCTATCTTACGATTATGGCTGGACTGGCCAGTGGTGCTGATGCCATTTTAATTCCGGAAAATAAGGCAGATATAGAAGACGTCTGTCAAATTTTAATAGAGAGACAAAAACAGGGAAGATTGCATAATATAGTACTTGTAGCGGAAGGTTATAAAGGGAACTTCCGTACCAACCGTGACCTGAGTGAAAGCAATGCATTTTTTATTGGTAAGGAAATAGCCAGTAGAACAGGACAGGATACCCGGGTGATTATTCTGGGACATTTACAGAGAGGAGGCTCTCCGACGGCCGCAGACCGGATACTGGCCAGCAAATTGGGGGCCAGGGCTGTAGAATTGTTACTGGAAGGAAAAAGTTCCCGAATGGTGGGTATAATAGGTAATAAGATTCAGGATAGCAGTGTTGAAGATATCCTGAACGGGAAAAAGGAAATAAATCTTGATCTCTATAAACTAAATGAAATCCTGTCTATATAGTCCTGAGTAGTTTTTAAGAGAACGAGACACTTGTGGAGGTTATCAGGAATGAGAAAAACCAAAATAGTTGCTACAATTGGACCAGCAAGTGATAGCAAAGAAGTAGTTACCAAACTGGTGGAAGCCGGCCTTGATGTGGCCCGTTTAAATCTCTCCCATGGTGACTATGAAGAACACAGCAGAAAGATAGAAATAATCCGTGAGGTAGAAGACGATACAGGAAAGACCATTGGTATTATGCTGGATACCAGAGGTCCGGAGGTACGCACAGGCCCCCTGGAAGATAATAAAGAAATCTTCCTCTATACAGGTGATGAGCTGGTTTTGACAACTGATGAGGTAATGGGGAATAAAGAGCGCATTTCAGTATCCTACAAAGAGCTGACCAAGGATGTAAAGGAAGGTTCCCGAATCCTTATTGATGATGGTTTACTTGAATTACAGGTGCTGGCTGTTAATGGTAATGACATTCGTTGTAAGGTATTAAATGGGGGGTTACTGGGTTCGTATAAGGGGGTCAATATCCCCGGTGTTTCCCTGAATCTTCCTGCCCTGACGAAAAGGGACAAAGAGTTTATACACTTTGGTATAAAAATGGGTATAAACTTTATTGCTGCATCCTTTGTCCGTAAGGCGCAGGATATCATAGCCATCCGTGCTTTCCTGGACAATGAGGGGGCTGAAGGTATTTATATAATAGCCAAGATTGAAAACCAGGAAGGTGTGGATAATATTGATGAGATTCTGGAAGTAGCCGATGGGATAATGATTGCCAGAGGAGACCTGGGTGTGGAGATTCCGCCGGAAAAAGTACCGGTAATCCAGAAGAGATTAATCCGGAAATGTAATGAGGCTGGCAAACCGGTAATTACGGCTACCCAGATGCTAAACTCCATGATTGGTAATCCCCGTCCCACCAGGGCAGAAGCATCAGATGTGGCCAATGCAATCCTGGATGGTACAGATGCCATAATGTTATCCGGAGAATCAGCCATTGGCAAATATCCTGTCGAGGCTGTAAAGACCATGGACCGGATTGCCCGGGAAATAGAAAGTTCAGCTTTCTACCAGGAAACCATGTTCAGTACGACACAAAAGAACAGGGCAAAGGTCAGTACAATTACCGAATCAATCAGTTCAGCAACCTGTAAAATTGCCATGGAGATTGGCGCCAGGTGCATAATCAGTGCCACTACCAGTGGCAGCACTGCCCGGATGGTTTCCAAGTTCAGGCCCAATATTCCCATTATAGCTGTAACCCATGACAAATATGTTAAACATTATCTGACTGTCTGCTGGGGTATTCACCCTATCCAACTGGCCGTGAGGGGACGGACAACTGATGAGTTAATCAACAATTCCATCAAAGCAGCCCGTAGATATGGCTTGGTAAAACCTGGAGATAGGGTAGTTATAACTGCCGGAACCCATTCGGCCGGGACCACAAATTTAATTGAAGTGATAGACGTATAAAAATAATCGCTTGCTTAAAAAGATTATAAGAAAAGGGCTTGTGAAAAAAATATATAAATTATACAATAATAAAAGAGGGTTTTTAAGCTTTATGTTGAATTAGTTAAATTGGCCTGTCGAACTAAAATATTTTTAATGATATTTTGGTAAAATATAAAACAAGTTATAAGTTATACTCTACTGTGATGAAAATCAGGATAGAGTAAAGGTAAATAAGAAACTTGACCTGAAAATAAATTTTAATATGGTAAGTTTCTTTAATCCTGAATTAATCACATTAATTCAGGTTTTTTTAGGAAAAAAATAATATAAGGAGGTACTGTTATTAATGGCAGACAAGAAATACGTATACTCCTTTGGTAAAGGAATTACCGAAGGAACCGGTGAAATGCGAAACCTATTAGGTGGTAAAGGTGCAAACCTTGCTGAAATGACCAGCCTGGGAATTAATGTTCCCCCTGGATTTACAATCACTACAGAAGTTTGTACACTTTATTATGAAAATGACAGGACTTATCCAGAAGGCCTGGAGGAACAGGTTAATGAAGCAATAGCAAAAGTAGAAAAATTGATGGGAAGTAATTTTGGCGATCCAGATAATCCCCTCTTATTCTCAGTTCGTTCAGGCGCCCGTGTTTCCATGCCAGGTATGATGGACACAGTTCTCAACCTTGGCCTTAATGATGAAACCGTTCAGGGCTTAATCAAGAGAACAAATAATGAGCGTTTTGCCTATGACTCCTACCGTCGTTTTGTCCAGATGTATGGTAATGTTGTTATGGGCATTGATGGTGCTGATTTTGAAGCCATGATTGAGAAAAAGAAAGAAGAGCTTGGAGTTACATATGATTCTGAATTTACTGCAGAGGCTCTGAAAGAACTGGTTGCAGAGTTTAAAGCACATGTTACTGCAAAGACCGGTAAAGAATTCCCCAATGATCCCAAGGAACAGTTATGGGGAGCCATTAATGCTGTATTTGGTTCCTGGAACAATCCAAGGGCCATTACCTACAGGAACCTGAATGATATACCACACCACTGGGGTACTGCCGTTAACGTGCAGACAATGGTCTTCGGTAATATGGGCGATGACTGTGGAACAGGTGTTGCCTTTACCCGTAACCCGGCCACTGGTGAAAACCAGTATTATGGTGAGTATTTGATCAATGCCCAGGGTGAAGACGTAGTAGCCGGTGTAAGGACTCCTAAACCAATTGCAGAATTAGAAAAAGAAATGCCAGAGATCTACAAAGAACTGACCGAAATCTTCGATAAACTGGAGCATCACTATAAAGATGTCCAGGATGTTGAGTTTACATTCCAGCAAGGTAAACTCTACATGCTGCAGACCCGTGCCGGCAAGAGGACAGCCAAAGCTGCTGTAAAGATTGCTGTAGACATGGTAAAAGAAGGGCTGATCGATAAGAGGACAGCTGTTACCAGGGTAGAAGCAGCCAAACTTGATGAACTCCTGCATAGAAGGATTGACCCCAATGCCGATGCAAAATTACTGGCTAAAGGTTTGAATGCCTCTCCAGGTGCTGCTACCGGTAAAGTAATATTTGACTCAAATGAAGCAGCAGAACTGGGAGCTGCAGGAGAAGCTATCATCCTGGTAAGAACTGAAACCTCTCCGGATGATATCAATGGGATGGCTGTTGCCCAGGGTGTTTTAACATCCAGAGGCGGTATGACCAGCCACGCTGCTGTAGTTGCCCGCGGTATGGGTAAACCAGCTGTTTCCGGTTGTGAATCCATTAAAGTTGATTATGAGAAGGAACAGTTTGTTGCACCTGACGGCACTGTTGTCAAGAAAGGTGATTACATTACAATAGATGGTGGAGACGGAAGCGTCTATTTAGGCCAGGTACCGACAATCGAACCAGAACTTGACGATGACTTTGAACTGTTAATGAGCTGGGCTGATGAAATCAGAACACTGCAGGTAAGGGCCAATGCTGATACACCTGAAGATGCCCGGAAGGCTATCGAGTATGGTGCCCAGGGTATCGGTCTGACCCGTACAGAGCATATGTTCTTTGATGAAGAACGCTTACCAATCGTTCAGGAGATGATCCTGGCTGACAGTGCTGAAGCCAGAAAAGAAGCCCTTGACAAACTCTTACCAATGCAGAAGGCAGACTTCAAAGAAATACTCAAGGTAATGGGTGAAAGGCCAGTTACCATCAGATTACTGGATCCACCATTACATGAGTTCCTGCCTGATTACAATGAATTATTGGTAGAAATAACCGAGCTAAAGGCCAAAGGCGGAGATGCCAGTGAGATAGAAGAAAAAGAAGCCTTGCTGAAGAAAATTGAGGCACTCCACGAAATGAACCCGATGCTGGGCCATCGTGGCTGCCGTCTGGGTATGACCTATCCGGAAATCCCGGCAATGCAGGCCAGGGCTATCTTCGAAGCAGCTACAGAGCTGGTTAAAGAAGGTATCAATGTTCATCCTGAGGTCATGATCCCACTGGTATCTGACGTAAACGAATTGAAGAAAATCAAGGAAGTAGTAGCAAAGACAGCAGATGAAGTCATTGCTGCTGCCGGAGTTGATTTAAAATACTCTGTAGGAACAATGATCGAGTTACCAAGAGCTGCCTTGACTGCTGATGAGATTGCCCAGGAAGCCGAGTTCTTCTCCTTTGGTACCAATGACCTGACCCAAACCACCTTTGGATTCAGCCGTGATGACGCAGAAGGTAAATTCCTGCCTCATTACCTGGATGAAGGAATACTGGAAAAGAACCCCTTCCAGGTACTGGATCAGAAGGGTGTAGGCCAACTGGTCAAGATTGGTGTGGAGAAAGGCCGTTCTACCCGTGCTGACCTCAAAGTCGGTATCTGTGGCGAGCATGGTGGAGAACCATCCTCTGTGAAATTCTGCCATGATGTCGGACTCAACTATGTTTCCTGTTCTCCATACCGTGTACCAATTGCCAGACTGGCTGCTGCCCAGGCTGAAATTGAGAATCCACGGAAGTAAGAAAGTTAAAAGCCCATACATAAAGAATTATGTATGGGCTTTTAAACCAACAAATTTACTTTCTGACAGCAATAATATTTATTATTTATTGATAAAAGAGTAAATAATTAAATATTTATTTTATAATTAAAAGACTTAAAATTATATCATCAGAATTTTTTTATCAGAGGAAGGAGGTTATGGGGCAGAAGTGGGAGCAGTATTTATGGAAGGATTACAGGTTGTTGTATTGGGAATGGCGGTAGTTTTTCTGGGCTTATATGGATTAGTATTGGTATTAAAGTTACTTGAAAGACTTCTTTATACTGAAAAGAAGAGTGAGACTGTTCAAACAAAAGTAAGTACAGTAAACAGAAAAGCTACAGGTGTTCAAAAAAATGATGAACTGGATGAAACGATAGCTGCCATTTCAGCAGTTATGTCAGAAATTTTGGATAATAATGAGACCATTGTAAATATTCGTCAATTAAATTAATAGATTATTAAAACAAAAAAATTATCAGGAAGAAAGGAGAAATTAATGATGAAAAAATACAGAGTAAAAGTTAACGATAAATTATTTGAGGTAGAGGTAGAAGAAATCTCTTCTGCAGCTGTTAAAGAAGTAAAGGAAGAGGTAAAGGTTGAAACTGTTGCAGCAGAAAATGTTAGCGGAGAACAGGTCCGGGCACCATTACCAGGTACCATTACCAGTATTGAAGTAAAGGTAGGGGATAGAGTAGAAGAAGGAGATGTCCTCTTTATCATGGAAGCCATGAAGATGGAGAACGAAATTCCTTCACCAGTTAGTGGTACTATAAAAGCAATCCATGTAGCACAGAATGCATCAGTGGATACAGGAGAGTTGCTGGCAACAATCGGATAATATCAATATAATAGGGAGGGATAAGTTGTGCTTGAAGGAATTGTCAAGTTTATTCAGGACACGGGTTTTGCCAATATAACAGCTAAAGAATTTGCAATGATAGTTGTTGGCTGTGTATTACTATATCTGGCAATAAAAAAAGAATATGAGCCGCTTCTTTTATTGCCCATTGGCTTTGGAGTTATACTGGCCAATTTACCACTGGCCGGTTTAATGGAAGAAGGAGGGTTATTATACTGGCTCTACCAGGGAGTAAAACTGGGTATTTATCCTCCCCTTATTTTCCTTGGAGTAGGTGCTTTTACTGACTTTGGCCCCTTGATTGCCAATCCTAAGAGTCTGTTGCTGGGAGGGGCAGCACAGCTGGGTATTTACATAACTTTTATGGGGGCTCTATTATTAGGTTTTGCAGGTCCGGAAGCTGCTTCCATTGGAATTATCGGAGGAGCTGATGGCCCGACTGCTATCTATCTTACCAGTAAGCTGGCTCCTCATCTTTTGGGTCCCATTGCCATCGCCGCCTATTCATATATGGCTCTGGTTCCCATTATCCAGCCGCCAATCATGAGAGCTCTAACTACAAAGGAAGAGAGAATGGTCAGGATGGAACAGCTGAGGCCAGTTTCCAAAAAGGAAAAGATTATTTTCCCCGTTGTAGTTACAATACTTACTTCATTACTGGTTCCATCTGCAGCACCTTTAATTGGTTGTTTGATGCTCGGTAATTTGATGCGGGAATCAGGAGTAGTGGATAGATTACTGAAAACCGCCCAGAATTCATTGATGAATATTGTTACCATTTTCATTGGTTTGACTGTAGGTGCTACTGCCAGTGCAGACAAATTTTTGAACTGGGATACTATAAAGATTATAGTACTTGGCCTGGTTGCCTTCTCTATTGGTACAGCCGGCGGAGTTCTCCTTGGCAAGCTTATGTATAAGCTGTCCG
>JANWJZ010000074.1 GCA_025451675.1 Halanaerobiales bacterium
GTGTTGCCTCCCGGTTGATAACCAATGAGGGTAATAGATAGTCATTCCAAATCCAGGTGGCATTCAGGATGGCTACTGTGACTGAGATTGGTTTCATGATGGGGAAAATAATATGCCAGAACAATTGCCAGTCATTACAACCATCGATTATGGCCGCTTCATCCAGTGATTTGGGTACACTTTTCATGAAACCATGATAAAGGAAAATAGACATACTGGTTCCAAAGCCCAGATACATGAAAATAAGTCCAGGCATATTCAACAGCTTCAATTTCCCCATCAAACGGATCAGGGGCAGCATCACTGACTGAAAAGGAACCAGCATTGCAGAAATAAAGAAAAATAATATAAAGGTACTTGTCCTGGTCTTTGTCCTTTCCAGTTTCCAGCCGGCCATGGCAGAAAAGACAAGGATTATAATTATACTCCCTACAGTGACTATCAGGGAATTCATGAAGGCTCTGGGGAAATCCAGCCTCTCCCAGGCCAATATATAGTTCTCCAGATTAATTTTTTCCGGAAAGCCCAATGTATCTAAAAAAAGCTCCCTCTTTGTCTTAAAAGAGTTAGTCAACATGATATAGAAAGGGAATAAATAAACTAAGGAAGCCACAATCCCGACAACAGTTAAGAAAAGTCTCCTGCCTTTTTGCATCACATTTCCACCTCGCCCTTTTTAGACACATAGACCTGTGTAAGTGTAAATATACCAACTATGATTAAAAATATGACAGCCTTGGCCTGGGCCTCTCCCATCCTGTTAAAGGAAAAAGCCGTATTATATATATTCATGGCCAGCATCTCTGTAGTCCGGGCAGGCCCTCCGGCAGTCAGGGACAGGTTCTGGTCATAGAGTTTAAAGGAATTGGACAGGGTCAAAAACAGGCTGACAGTAAAAGCCGGCCTCACAAGCGGTAATACGATATGCCTGATTCTCTGCCAACTGTTAGCACCATCTATCTGGGCGGCTTCCACCAGTTCACCCGGAATCCCCTGAATAGCGGCAACATATATGACCATCACATAACCGGAAAGCTGCCAGGCCATCAGTATAACCAGACCCCAAAAGGAGGTCTCAGTGGTGGCCAGCCAGCCCATCAGGCTGTTCCAGCCTGTATATTCTCCTATAGCTCCGAAAACACTGATAAAAATGAACTGCCATATAAAACCCAGTATGATTCCACCAATTAGATTAGGCATGAAAAAAATAGTTCTGAAAACATTACTTAACTTCAATCCCCTTGTGACAAGCAATGCCAATGCAAACCCCAATAAATTAATAATAAGTACAGATACGATTGTAAATTTTAAGGTAAAGAAAAATGAACCCCTAAAATGGTTATCGGTAAAGATTTTTTGATAATTCCTTAAGCCAGTAAAATTAACATCAGCATTGATACCATTCCAGTCCGTAAAGGAATAATAGATGCCGAAAAACAGGGGTATGATTACTACGATTATAAAGGCCAAAAGACTCGGTGCCACAAAACACCAGAATGACAATCTGCTTCTTTTCATTACGGCTCCTCCTCGAACTTATATTATGAGAGCCATTGCAGGGCAATGACTCTCATCTGTTCTTTTCCTGGCTTACCTATTCAATAATTTACTTCAAACCAGCAGTTTACTTTCTGGCTTCTGCCCATTCCTGCTTACAGGCTTCTACCAATTCGTCCCAGGTCATGTTACCGGCCAGATAGGCCTGGATATTGGCACCAAGTACCTGCTCTCCCCAGCCGGAAGGATAGCCCATGAATACCCAGCTCATTGTCCTGCCCTCTTCAGAATATCTGAGTACATCCTGGCCCAATGGATCAGAAGGTTTCAGGCCGTCATAACCGCTTATGGCAGGGATAAACTTGAATTCATTGATGATCAGTTCTTTACCTGTTGGAGATGTATACAGCCAGTTCAGGAAATCCTTGGCTGCCTCCTTCTCGGCTTCAGGCCTGTTTTTATTTACAGCCCAGTACATTGGAATACCTACCGGGATACTATCCTCGATTACTCCCTTTAAAGGAATGGGTAAAATACCAATATTGGCTGCCAGTTCCTCATCTATGGAGGCTATACTATTGAAAACCCAGTTACCCTGCTGGACAACGGCAACTCTCTCCAGTGAGAATAAACCTTCAACCTGTGTTGCATAGTCAAGGGCATTTAATGTAGCTGCCAGTCCGCCAGGTTTATAGGCATATTTTGTCTGCAAATCAACGAGCATCTTTAACTGCTCCCCATATTTAAATTCTACTTCTTTAGCAGCATAAGCAGTTAGAACATCACCGAACTCCTGGCTGAAAGCAACATTGGAAAGATGTAAACCGGTAATCCATTTTTCTTTTGGTGCAAAAGCCAGAGGAGCCCTTAATCCCAGCTCATCTTTCTTTGCTTCCAGAATATCCAGGGCCTCGACCAGGTCATCAAAGGTCCTGATTTTATCAGCATCAATACCGGCCTTTTCAAAAATACGCTTATTATAGATAAAGCCGTAACCTTCCTGGTTAAATGGCAAGCCATATACCTTACCATCTACTGTTACCCCATCCAGGACACCCTGATAGGCCAGGGCCACCCAGGGCTGATCAGATAAATCTTCCAGATAAGCCAACCAGTCTTCTACGTCCTGGGGACCGCCAACGTTAAAGATTACAGGTTCGTTACCGGAGGCAAATCTGGCCCTCAAGGCAGCACCATAGTCATCACCACCGCCAACTGTCTGAATCCTGACTTCCACTCCAGGATTCTCTTCCATGTACAATCTGGCTGCTTTCTCCAGAACATCCTTGGTCTCTACCTTAAACTGAAAGACATCCACTACTACAGCACTTGCTATCATGGAAAAAGACAGGATAAAAACCAGCAACAAGGACAACACCAACATTTTTCTTCTTTGCCTTTCCATTCTAACCACCCTTTCTATTTTGTGCAATCGTTTGCATAGATTGTAGCATATTTTTTGAAAATATTCAATATTTAAATTTACAGGATTATTTTCATTTTTATTTCTGTTACTCTGGTTTTCCTACATTTTTCTCTGTTTTGCTACATTATTCCTATTTTCATAAATCTTTTTACAATAAAATTAATTCGTTATCTTTTCCGGCCTGCTCTCCTTGTATATCCGGAGGAGATACATGTATTTCCTCTCTGCTGCACCGATCAAATAAGAAGCATGGTCAATCAATTCCGGCTCTGTGGCATTATCGAAATATTCCAGGGCGTTCTTCCATTCCCGATAGGCCTCCCTAAGGTTCTCCTCCAGATCCGGATCAGCCTTCCTGATAAATTCCTTCTCTTCCAGGAAGAGCTGCATCCTGTTCCTGAACTTTATTAAGGATTTACTAAAATATTTATTTAAGTCAGCAAGAAAAAGAACTAACTTTTCCCTGAAATTCACCAATTCCATATCCATACCCCCGTTTAAAAGATTCACTTGACCAGCATCAATCTGACACCTATAGCCAGAAATATTACTCCGACGAGTTTGAGCCAGTTGAAAGGGACCTTCTCCAGGCCAAAGGCACCCAGGTGATCCAGCAGGCAGGCTGTAGAAACCTGGGCTGTAACAATGGCTGTAGTGGCCACTGCCATGCCCAGCTCCGGGATACTGACAATGACTGTATAGGTAATGATTACCCCCAACAGGCCGCCAAGGTATAAATACCAGGGGGCCTCCTTCCAGGCCTCTATATTCCCCTTCCTGATATTCAGTAAAATTAAGATGATAAATATAAGGGCTGCTGACAGGTGGGCGATTAATGAGGATTCGAAGATGCCTATCTTCTTTCCCAACATGGAGTTCATGGAACCCTGCAGGGCCATGGTTAAACCTGCCAGGGCAGCTATAGCCAGGTATAACAAAGAATATCCAGCCAAAGCAACACCTCCACAGTTAAGCTATACATATATTTTCCGCAGGAATATTCCGGATTATGCATTCAGAGGTTATCAGCTATATAAATAAAAAAAATGGGAAGATTATTCCCATTGTTCTTTATCTAGAAGATTATTCTTTATTTTTTATACCTAAAAATTTTTCCCAGCCCATTGCGGAATACCTCATTCTAAAAACTCCTCTTCCAGGGGTTCCTGATATCCGAAAGTTTTTGGAGTCAAGCCTATAAATTCAAGACTGTTTTTCATGTTTTTATAGGAAATATTCCCCCGTTCATAATTAGTCCTTATAAATTCTATATATTCTCTAGGCACATACGTTACTTTAGATGGAACTATCAAATCAATTGCATAACCTTCCTGCCTGGTTAAAGACTGGAGCATTTCCTCATTTCCCTGTGCACAGATTTCTAACAGCTCCTCATATCTGTCAAGGGAACATAAATCAAGTTGAATTAGCCTTTTCAACATGGCCTTATAACTTACTTTAAAAAAATTGTGCATCCTGATAACATGTCTAGGTAAAACACTATCCTTATCTACATTGACGATTTTATAAAACACTTCTTTTACATAATCTTCAGGCATTAAAAATTCCGCGGCGAACACATTTGCTTTTTCATCTTCTGATTTATATTTTTCATCATCCAGAATAATTTTCTCCCTCTTCAAAATATCAGCGTTATAAGTCAGATGATATAATTCATGGGCACCGGTAAAACGTTCATGACCCAGAGTAAAACTACTATTTAAAAAAACTATAAATTCCCCATCAAAATAAGTGGTAAATCCTGAAAACTCACTTGTATCCAATGGCTTTCTCACCAAAAATGCAGCCTCTGACAGAATATTAAATATATCGGAGAGCCCTTTTCTGGCATATATTGATCGGACTCTCTCTGCCAGTTCTTTAACCTCCAGTCTGAAGGGCTCTTCCGGAAGATTTAAATCCTTTTTTCTCAATCCAGGCACTCCTCCCAAAGTGGTCTTCTCTTTTTGGGCTTATATTCTCCTTCATGTATTTTCTTTTGATAAATAAACACTTTGATCATATCCTGCAATTTTTCTATCTCATTAAGTGTTTTCTGCGAAAAATTTCTTTTCCTGAAAAGCGTAACTAAATCATTTTCCTCATATTCTTCAAAAAGACTGTTAATATCTATATCCAAAACTTTGCATAGAGCGTTTAACTCGATAGCTGATACAGTTCTTTTATCATTTTCTATTTTGCTTAATGTCTCTCTGCTCATGTTCAGAGCCTTTTCAGCCAGTCTCTTTACCACTTCTTCCTGGCTCAGACCTTTTTCTTCACGGGCTATTCTTAGTTTCAGCCCGATAGAAATTTCTTCTCTCATAACCTTCCCCCTTTCTGTAATAATATATTACGCCATTGCGTATTCATTGTCAATATTTTATGCAATTTTGTAATAAAATATTACTACAAAATTAATTCTTATTTTAATTGTAAAATATGTTTTAATTATAATAACTTGACATTTTCAAAAATTGTATATTATAATACAAATATATTAAATATTTACATAAATTGGGCTGTCATTAATCCCGCCAGGGAGAGAGGGGAAAAAGCCAGTGGAAAATATAATAATTGAATTCATCGATGTTGATAAATACATCAAGGGGAGAAAAATTTTAAATAATGTCAGTTTCGCCATAAATGAAGGTGAGATATTCGGCCTTCTGGGCCCTAACGGTGCCGGTAAAACCACCACCATCAGGGTATTACTGGGGCTCTTAAAGGCAGACAGGGGTAAAGTAATGATATCCGGAAAAGACATGACAGGAGAAAAAAGGGGGATAAACCGGGAAATAGGTTTCGTCCTGGATAAACCCGGCTTTTACCCCAAACTTCCGGCCAGGCAGAACCTGAAAATATATGCAGAATTATATGGTGTTGATATGACAGAAATAGATAGCAGGATAGATAAAATGGCCGCCTTTTTTGACCTGGATAGGCGCCTGGATGACCAATATGAATCTTACTCAAAGGGAATGAAACAAAAGGTGGCTATCATGCGCAGCTTATTACATAAACCCAGAATACTGATACTGGATGAAGTTACCTCCGGGCTTGACCCGAAAGTGCAATATGAGATCCGGACACTGATTAAGGAACTGGCTAAAAGGGAAAAGGTAACAATAATCATGAGTTCACACAATCTTTATGAAGTAGAAGAAATCTGTGATAGTTTAATAATCATAGATAAAGGGGAAGTAAAATTAGCCGGCAAGAAAGAGGATATCTTTAAAGAAAGCGGTGTTGCACTCAGGCTCAGAATCAGCGAGCATCTGGAAAAGGCACTGGAGATAATAGAAAAAAATAAAGATAGGTATGGAGTATCCAATTATTATACAGATAATGATTACTTAACCATAAATGCTGAACAGGAAGGAGAATTAATGGAACTATATAAGCTATTAATCAAGAGTGATATTGATATAAGCAGCATGAATCTGGAAAAGGCCAGCCTGGAAAACATTTATTTTGATATAGTGGGGAGAGAGGAAAATGATATTCGGGAAATTATATAAACAGGAACTGAAGATAGCCTATGATAAGAAATATTTTGTCTTCCTTGTCTTCATACTTCTGCTGGCAATAGGTTTCCCCTTTTATGGTATCTCCTCTTATGTATTCGGGCAGATCCCTGTAGATGAGATACCTGCAGAAATGAAGGGGGAACTGCTTAAAAGGATTGAGAACCTCCTTCTATCCCGCTTCACACTGACCATGCTTATCTTCACCGCCTGGTCTGTCTTCCCAAAGTTATTTTACGGGGGAAAAGACTCGGGAGAAGTGGAGGCAAAACTATCAATAGGCTATTCAGCCAGGAGAATCTGGTTCTCCAAGGCCCTGGCAGTCATCACTGTGGCCATTGCCATCTGTATACCTCTGACCCTGATTATATATCTTCTCATGAAAATTTACTTTCTCAGTTCCTTCGCCATATATGGCCAGGGGGCTCTCTTCTCCTGGATACAGGGTTTTATTTTAAACCCCATATTGGTATTTGGGGTGGTACTACTGGCTGGAGGGTTCCAGTTATTATCCGATGATGTCCGCCTCTCCTCCCTGGCAGTCATGTTCCTGGGCTTTGTCAATGTGGGGAGCATGGTAAGCATGAAAGGAAACACGGCTATGGTGCAAGTGATCAGGAATTACTTAATCATATATGCTATCGCATTTATTGTATTGCTTATCCTTAATCTTTTTATAAATAAGTATATGCGGGCTGAAAATGTGGTAATCTCCACGTTGAGTTTTAAGAGGAAAA
>JANWJZ010000075.1 GCA_025451675.1 Halanaerobiales bacterium
CGAATTATATCTTACCATCTTCTTTTGCTCCTGTCAAGAGCCTTTTTTATTTTTTTGCTCTCTCCAGAGGAGCAGCGATGTCTACTATCTTAACATCTTTCCTGTAGACTGTCAAGAGGTTTTTAATTAAGTTTTTGTTTGTTTTTTAACCTGTTGTTATTTTTTTTAAAAAAACTCTAACTGCATATACTAAAAAGGGGGCCTGCCTTAAACAGGATCCCCCCGGGATATTAATTCAAAAATTAATAATTTATTTCTTTACTATCTTTACGTCATCAATATAAAATTCCAGTGTGGCATCTTCTGACTCAATATATAATGTAAGAATGTCGTAACCTGCTGGTATAGTATATTGCCCTGAAATCTGGGTCCATCTTCCCCTTCTGGCGTTTACCGGGCCTGCTACCCTGTCCCAACCAGTCTCAGTACCTCTCTTTTTTTCAACAGTAACAATGACACCGCCGTTTGGTTTGTTGGCCAGGTTTACCCAGAGAGAAATCTCATATGTAGCTCCTTCTTCAACCAGTTCATGAATATCCAGACAGGGGCCATGCCAGTTGGAACTACGGCCTGTTGTTAAAAGGCTGTAGTCTCCGCTGCGGGACTGTTTATCTACCACTTCAACTACTACACCATCTCCACGAGGTCCCCAGCCGCTAAATTCCCCGTCATCAAAGTTATATTCCAATACTCCATCTTCAGCATTAACTGCTAAAACAGCAAATAACATTATTGAAAAGCAAAGAATTAATTTGAAAAACTTCTTCATCATAATACCCCCCTAATTTATTCTTTTTCTTTTTATTAAGATTAAACTGAGATTATCCTGGATATTCATTTATCACCCCCACTATTATTTATATTAAGCCAAATAGGTTATATTAAACTAGATAAAATTGAAATGTTATATTATAAATATTTTTTTAAATTGTTTTAATTTTTAATTTTCTCTTTATATAATTAATCAAATAAGCCATAATTCCTTCCTTAAGAATTATATTTTTTTTAGTTTAATATACTAAAAAAATACCTCCAGGTAATTAATCTAATTTTAATCAATTAGACTGTCTACCAGAGGTATCATATCACAATTTCATGTCAACTTTATATATTATTATGCTTCTTTTTCAATATCTATTTTAATCTCCTTGTGGCAAAAATTTGCATGGTCGCATTGATGGTGGTGATCTTCTTCTACAAATTCTTCATTCCTGTATTGCTTGATTGCTTTATGCAGGGCATCAGCAGCCAGATTTGAACAATGCATCTTTACAGGTGGTAAACCGTCAAGGGCTTCAGCCACAGTTTTATTGCTAATCTGTAATGCTTCATCCAGTGTCTTTCCTTTAACTAATTCTGTCACCATGCTGCTTGTTGCTATGGCAGCACCACAACCAAAAGTTTTAAATTTAATATCCTCAATTACATCATCTTTGATTTTTAGATATAATTTAATTATATCACCACAGACAGGATTGCCAACCTCACCAATGGCATCTGCATCTTCGATAGAACCCACATTCCTGGGGTTTCTAAAATGATCCATAACTTTTTCTGAATACATCAATACCATCTCCTTATTTTCTTATCCCTCATACAAGGGAGACATTTCCCTGATTTTTTTGATTATACCTGGCACAACCTCAAGAACATAATCTATCTCTTTCTCATTATTCCCCTTGCCCAATGAAAAACGGATAGAACCATGAGCAGTTTCATGAGAATGGCCAATGGCCAGCAGGACATGTGATGGGTCAAGGGAACCGGAAGAACAGGCTGAGCCGCTGGAAGCAGCAATACCCAACATATCCAGATTTAATAAAATAGATTCTCCTTCAATATAGCGGAAGCTGAAATTAACATTATTCGGTAATCTGTGCTCTCCTCTGGGGCCATTTAAGATTACATCATCAATATTATTTTCAATCCCATTGATTAACCTATCCCTGAGGTTCCGCAAATAGGCAGCATTCTCTTCCAGATTCTCAGCAGCCAGCTCAATTGCTTTGCCAAAACCCACTATTCCGGCCACATTTTCGGTCCCTGCTCTACGATTCCTTTCCTGGGCACCACCTGCAATCAAGGGCAGGATTTTTACACCTTTTCTTACATAAAGGGCACCGACACCTTTGGGCCCATTTATTTTATGGGAGGACATAGACAGCATATCCACACCCAGTTCATTAACATCTATCGGAATCTGTCCGACTGCCTGTACAGCATCTGTATGAAAATAGACATCCCGTTCTTTCACAATCCTGGCTATTTCTTTTATTGGCTCAATTGTACCAATTTCATTATTGGCCATCATAATAGTGACCAGTATGGTATCATCTCGCAGAGCTTTTTTTACATCATCAGGATCTACAAAACCCTCGTTATCTACATCCAGATATGTAATATCAAAACCAAAATATTTCTCTAATTGTTGGCAGGTACTTAAAATAGCGGGATGTTCTATCTTAGAAGTAATAATATGCCTTCCCTTATCTTTTAAAGCAAAGGCGGCTCCCTTTAATGCTGTATTATCTGATTCAGAACCACCGCCGGTAAAGATAATTTCTTCCTCTTTCGCGCCAATGGCATTGGCTACTTTTTCCCTGGCTTCACTGATTGCCTGGGCGGCCTGTTGCCCTAAAGTATAAATGCTGGATGGATTACCATAGTATTCCTTTAAATAGGGCTCCATCGCAGCAAAAACTTCCGGCGCTATTGGTGTAGTGGCTGCATGATCCAGGTATATCTTGTTCATAATTTCACTCCTATCACCAAAAATATCTTTAATAATATCTTAGTACAGATAATTATTTTCATTCTTCAACTTTTGATATTCATCCCTTAAAAAAGCAATTGTCACGGATTCCAACAGCTGGTCGATGTTTTCCTTCATCTTCAGCCATAAGTTATAAGTTACACAATCTGCGCCATTACTACATTCTATTTTTCCATTTTCCTTCAGAACACAGTCTACAGGGGCTATCGGGCCTTCCAGTGCTGTTAAAACATCCTTAACTGTAATGTTTTCCGGTGAATTATTTAAAAGATAACCACCATGGGCACCCCTGACACTTTTTACAATACCCGCTTTTCGTAAACTGGCAAATAACTGTTCCAGATATTGTTCAGAGATATTCTGTCTTTCCGAAATCTCCCGTAATGGTGTCGCCCGGGAACCATCATTGGCCGCTAAATCTATTATTGCTCTAAGGCCATATCTTCCTTTAGTCGAAATTTTCATAAGTGACACCTCGCTAAAACCGAGTATTCCTCTCGAATTTATAGATATTTTAACATATTTTTAAAATACTGTCAACGCATTATTTTATCGATATAAGTGCCCTATTTCCCTGGCCTGTACCTGATTACCGGTCTTTTCTATAAGTGTTTTAATTAATGCTTCCTTTTTTTCTGGTGATAATAAGACACAGATAAAAACACCATCATTGGTATACCTGGTATCAAGCAGTTCAGCCTGATAAGCCTCTACCTGGCCCAATACAGTCCCGATAAAATTATAATTAGTGCTGATCTCCAGCTTATAGAATAAGCTCAATTTTTGTCTTCCTGCTTCGGCAATGGCCATCCGGGCTGTATCTCCATAGGCCCTGATCAAACCGCCAATACCCAGTTTAGTCCCCCCAAAATACCTGGTAACAACGATTACTGTATTGGTCAACTCTGCCCCCTCAATAGCCTGCAGGACAGGAGGGCCGGAAGAACCGGCAGGCTCACCATCATCATCGGCATACTTTATCTCCTGCCCGGCATTACCAATAATATAGGCTGATACATTATGGGTGGCATCTCTATACATTTCCTTAATCTTATTAATGAATTCAACTGCCTCCTCCCGTGTATCAGCTCTACTTATACTTCCAAAAAATTTACTATCTTTCACTTTATTTATTATCTGTATACTTCTGGCTGCTGTATAAAAGGTTTCTTTCATCTCAAATCATCCTTTAGCTTTTCCAGACGGTCTTTTATCTGGCCTTCTTTCCCTTCCTCCCCGGGATAATAAAACTTTAAATCTTCCAGGCCGTCTGGCAGGTATTGTTGCCGCACATAATGGCCGGGATAATCATGGGGATATTTATAATCAAGCCCATGTCCCAATTTTTCCGCTCCCCTGTAACTGGCATCCCGCAGGTGAAGGGGTACTGCACCGGTTTTATTATTACGGACATAATTCATGGCTGCACTGATCCCTTTGCAGACAGAATTACTCTTCGGTGCAGTTGCTATATATAGAACTGCTTCGGCAAGAGGAATCTGGGCTTCCGGCATCCCTACAAATTCAACTGCCCTGGCCGCAGCTACCGCAACCAGAAGAGCCATTGGATCCGCCAGCCCCACATCTTCTGCCGCATGGACTATCACCCTTCTGGCAATAAATTTGGGATCCTCACCGGCTTCCAGCATCCTGGCCAACCAGAATAGAGCAGCATCCGGATCAGAACCCCGCATACTTTTTATAAAGGCAGAAACCACATCATAGTGGTTATCTCCATCCTTATCATAATTTAAAACTTTTTTCTGTAAAGATTCAGCTATGATTTCTTCATTTATTCTGATTACTCCCTCCTGATCCGGGGGAGTAGTTAAAACTGCCAGTTCCAATGCATTTAAAGCCGTCCGGGCATCCCCTTCCGACAGGCTGGCAATTAGTTTTAAATCCTTATCACTGATTTCAACATTATATTCACCCAGGCCACGCTCACTGTCTGTCAGGGCTCTTTTCAAAATAGCGATAATATCCTCCTCTGACAATGGGTTTAATCTAAAAATACGTGACCTGGAAAGCAGGGGAGAATTAACCTCAAAATAGGGGTTTTCAGTTGTTGCCCCAATCAAAATAATTATTCCCTCTTCAACTGCCGGTAAGAGGGCATCCTGTTGGGCCTTATTGAAACGATGTATTTCATCTATAAATAAAATTGTCCTTTTATTATGTAAAATTAAATTATTCCTTGCCTGCTCAATAACCTCCCGCAATTCTTTCACACCGGAAGTTACAGCATTTAGACGGACATAATCGGCCTTTGTCTGATTGGCTATAACCTGAGCAATACTGGTTTTACCGGTGCCAGGAGGGCCATATAAAATTAAAGAGTTTATGCGATCAGCCTTTATTGCCCTATACAATAACTTACCTTCGCCCAGTATATGTTCCTGTCCAAAAAGCTCATCAAGATTACGGGGCCTCATCCGATAGGCCAGTGGTTTATCCCTTTCTGTTCTGGCTTGATTATATTCAAATAAATTAATCTTCTCCACCCCCTATCTTCAGGACCCTATGTTCGGTAATAATCATCTTTACCGGTACATCAAATTCATCAATAGGCAAGCTGTCCCGCAGAAATCCTTCAAAACAGAATCCGATTGTTATAATCCTATCCTCTATATTTTTTATTAACTGGTCATAATATCCGCCACCGTAGCCAATCCGGTAACCATTTTTCGCAAATAAAAGACCCGGGACAACAATAATATCCATCCAGTTTACCGGTATATCCTCTTTTCGGGCCGGTTCCTTTATCCCAAATACACCGGAGTCCAATTCATCTTTGCTATATCTACCGATTCCCAATAGCTTTTCCTCTTTTATTATATAGGGTAAATAAACCTCTTTTCCCCTTTCCTCCAACTCATCGATCAACTCATGGGTATTAATCTCTTTACCAAAGGAATGATACAATAAAAACCTTTGACTCTCTTCTACTATTTCCAACTTTAAGAACCTGCTCTTTATCTCTCTACTTATTTCAAGTATCTTCTCTGTCGAAAAGGAATCACGTATATTTAAAGCTTCATTTCTTAAGCGGGCTTTTTCACTCACTGTATCACCTATATGTTAATAAATTTAAAAAAAACTAACCCTGGGGGCTAGTTATATAATATCATAATATCTTTATAGTGTTCCACCATGCCGTGTGATTATACAGTTTGATCCCTGTCTTCCAGGTGGGTGCCCTCCTATCTGGTTTGCATTTCCTTTAATTAAAAAGGCCTATGCGTCGCAGATAGAGTCCAGGCTCCCTTTGTGTTGGTGTTGGTCAAAACTTCATTAACCATCACGCACACGGTAGAACAACATGTTTTTAAGTTATTTATATATTACCACAAATAATATTAGGATGCAAGCAAACTGTAAACTGGAATAATAGCAAATTACTCCTGGTTTTTAAAAATGACTCCTTTATTTATTGTATTACTAAGTATTTTGCCACTTTAAAGTTTGTTCACTCTTTATTTCACAAGTTATCTGCCAAGGTTGTCCAGCCACTTTAATACCCTATTTTTCTCAATTATACTCGTATAGGAATGCCTCTCAGAGAGCAGGGTCAAAAATAATAAAGCCAGGAGAACTAAATACTTTGCTTCAAGGCTAATTATACTATTAACCAGGTTATAACCCAATACAAAACCCAGTAAATTTGCTCCGGCATCTCCCAGCATTACCAGTCCTCTTAATTCAAAAGGGAGATATGGGAGCATGGGCAGATAATAAGGTAAAAAATAAAGCCAGTTATCGGCTCTTTTCAGAATTGAAAAAGATATAATTAAAAAAAACTTTATACTACGGCCTGGCCGCAGGTCCAGGAGGTTCAAAAAATTACTCATTAAAATAATGATACCGCTGTTTATAATCTTTTCCTGCAAAGAAAGGGCTTCTTCTGAAAAAACAATGAGCAGGGCAGTAAAAGAAATAGCAATTACTTTTATTATCCCAGTTGTTAATTTTCCCTCCATTAGACTGCCAAAATGTCCCCTTAAGCCCTTCGAATTCTTTGACCCTGCTATATCGTCAAGAAGGCCAGTGGTAGTGATGATTAAAACAATAAAAATATATTTATTGAAATCAGCCTTATTTACCTGTCCGCTCCAAAATAAAAAAAACCAGAAGGGCAGGCTTCCTGCCGCCAATAATAAACCACCGATAACCAGCACTGTTTCTCCCCGGTAATTCTCCTTCAATAACTGCAATTCTTTTATTTTCTCGTTTTTAAACATTTTTTTCTCTATTTAACCTCCAGAGGCAGAGCAATATATCGATAAATTGTTTCAGCCGGTGCAGATAACCACCAATATCCCCTCTGGTTACCCGATGCTGAAAGGAACAGTCAACTTCAGTAAATTTAAGATTATTTTTCAGTATCCGGATATTCATCCCCATTTCCAGGGCAAACCCCTCCTGGAAAGGCAAGAGGTATTCCAGCACCTCTCTTCGGAAAGCTCTCTGCCCGGATAAAGGTGCCTTCATCCTCTTTCCTGTACTGAACCTGAGGCCCAGATCTGCCACTTTTCGGACAAAGCCTCTTCCACCTCCCCTGATAGGTACAATCCCGATAACCACTTCCAGGCCTTCCTGTAGCAAGGGAGTTACTAGTTTTATAATTTCCTTAACACTGCTGCCCAGATCCGCATCTACCATCACCAGGATATCTCCTGTACTATGCCTGATCCCTTCACTTATTGCCCTTCCCTTACCCTGGTTTTTCTTTAAATCGATAAGCCGTACCGGATACTTTTTAATAATTTCAGCAGTTTCATCAGTAGAGCCATCATTGACAACTATAATCTCATCAATCCATTTTTCATTAAGATTTTCCAGTGTTTCGGCGATTCTACTGGCCTCATTATAGGCAGGAATAATTACAGAAATCCTTTTATTATTTATCATTTAAGACTTCCTTAATTATATTTATTATCAAGTCCTGTACATCATCTCCCTGAAAATTCAAAAGGGAAAAATCCTGCTTTTCATTCAAAAGGGCATTAACATAAAGGTCTTCCTTCAGATTCCAGGTAATTAAATGACTGAAACAGGAAATATCAGGAGCCTGTCCTGGCCAATCCTCTTTTTTATATTTATAAAAATCATAATCAACATTCATTAATTTTAGATAATAGGCAAATTCATCTAATTTTTCCTCACTCACATTATTATATAGCAAAAAAAAACTTCTACCTTCCATCAAATCCTTTAACAATAAAGGATAGAGCTTCTGTTCTATATTTTTTTTATAATTTAAATCTGCTTCCAGAGTATTGAGATTTTTTAATAACCTGGAATTTTCCTCTTTCAGCCGGTTTATATCATTACTGATATCCCTGATAATCCGCTGCTGTTCTTCCAATAAACCTTCATCCCCGATAATACACGTACCGATTAAAATACCTATCCCCAGAGCAGCAAATATTGCCGAAATTGTAAATATATGATATCTTAAGTTCATAAACATGCTCTATTCACCTTCAAGTTTTATACTTTTTCTCCAGGAGGATCTATTAAAAAAGAAAAGGAAAAATTAAAGGTAGTTTAAAAAAGAGTTTTATCCGGAGGGCCAATAATTGAATGATATGCTTAATGGAAGGAGAAAAAAAGCCAATCAATCCCAGTGGAAGCAGTATGGCCAGTAAAACCTGAAACCAGTAGTAAGAATGAATTTTACTTTGATATAATTTACTCACCCCTTTTGCATCAACCAATTTATTGCCCAATTTAAGTCTGACCAGAAAGGTGCTTCCCATTCCAGCCCTGCCCTTTTCCAGAAAATCAATCATATTGGAGTGAGTCCCTACAGCTACAATCAGATCGGCACACTTATCATAGGCCAGAATCATAGCAATATCCTCGCTGGTCCCAGGTGCGGGAAAAAGGATATAGTCAAGGCCTAGATCTTTAATTCTCTGTAAACCAGGAGCCCTGCCATCAGGATAGGCATGAACAATTAAAAGCTTGCTTTTCTTTAAAGCATTATCGGAAACACTATCCATATCACCAATAATAATATCCGGTAGATAACCATTTTCCAGACAGGCATCAGCACCGCCATCTACGGCAATTATTACTGGTTTCATCTCCTGGATATATGATCTGATAGCCTTTAAGTCCTCTTTATAATTGGCTCCCCGCACTACTATCAAAACATGTTTTCCTTTAAAATTAATTCCAATTTCAGGTGTTTTTAAATCAACAATTAAATGCTTTTCCCTTTGAGCATAGGCGAGGGTATTATCAATAAATTTTGATAATAGTCTCTCCATATTGGCTCTGGCTTCCGCCATCTTCGCGGCAATTAATTCTTCCGTAAGTTCCTGACCCCTGCCAATTTCCTGGCCTTTACTATAAAGGATACCATCTACAAAACTGATAGAATCACCATCCTGCAGGGAACAATTTTCATTTATTTTAATATCTATCAAAGGGATACCGGCTTCCAACAGGACAGAAGGTCCATTATTAGGATATTTCCCGCTAATGGATGAAGCCAGATTAAAAACAGCCTTGACCTGCTTTTCCACCAGAGATTGACTGGCCACGTGGTCTATATCCTGGTGTTCTATTATTGCAATCTGGTTTGCCTTTATGCGTTTTACCAGTTCCTTGGTTCTCTTATCTACAACTACCCTTCCCCTGATCATTTTAACCCTCCAGGGTTTTTTATTAGTATATGGATATCAGGGAAAAGGCATACTGGTATTAGCTGGCTCTCAT
The DNA here is from genome assembly GCA_025451675.1 of Halanaerobiales bacterium. Classification (GTDB taxonomy): domain Bacteria; phylum Bacillota; class Halanaerobiia; order Halanaerobiales; family DTU029; genus DTU029. Next base: position 9,503 of record JANWJZ010000075.1, read on the forward strand.
CTCCAGGCGTAATTTATCGGCAATCTTGGCAATAAATTGTGAATTTGTTGGCTTACCACTATTGGCAGAAACAGTATTACCAAAATATTTGTGCAATGCGGCTATATTACCCCTATCCCAGGATACTTCAATAGCATGCCGGATAGCCCGCTCAACTCTGCTGGGAGTAGTATTATATTTGGCAGCAACGGAAGGATACAGTTCTTTGGTAACTGCTCCAAGATATTCAATATCCTTAATAACCAGTTCAATGGCTTCGCGCAGATATATGTATCCCTTAATATGGGCAGGTACACCCAATTGATGCATGACCTCTGTTATTCTTACATCCAGATCTACATCTTTTCTGCTCTCTCTGGGGCTGGAGATAGCACTGCCATTGCTTGCACCTTTAGGCGGATTCATCATTTGCCTGATCCGATCCGCCAGTTTATCCAAATCAAAGGGTTTCATAATATAATAATTTGCTCCCAATTCCACTACCCGCTTGGTTACCTCTTCCTGACCAAAAGCAGTGAGGATAATTGTTTTTATCTTGTTGGTCAGGTTCAGCCGGTTAATTTCTTCCATTACTCCTATACCGTCCAGATGTGGCATAATCAGGTCCAGCACCAGAATATCTGGTTCCTTTTCCTTGACCAGCTTTAACCCGTCTACGCCGTTATGTGCTACCCCCACTACCATAAAATTTTCCTGTTCATTGAGATACTCTTCAAGCAGCTGACAAAACTCACGATTGTCATCAACCAGAACAATTCTTACACTTTCCTCCATAAACCAATCATACTCCTCCCTCTAAGATTTTAAATAACATTTTATTTCTGCCATATATTTACTTCTACATATAATTTAAAACACCTTCCTTAAAAAATTAAATTTTTATAATTTTCCTTTTATTATACATAAGTTTTTTTCGTCAATCTCTTTCAAAAAATTAATATACTCCAGGGCTATTTAACCCCTGCCCTGGAGTCCATATTAATCCTCGTCTGCATGATCATCCATTCAGCAAAGATACCATATCCTTTTGTAGGTTCATTTACAAATACATGGGTAATTGCACCAACCAGTTTATTATTCTGCACAATTGGACTACCGCTCATCCCCTGAATGATTCCCCCTGTAATCTCCTGTAGTCCCGGGTCAGTAATATTAACAATGAGTCCTTTTTCGGAGGGACCTGACTGATAAAAAACCTTCTCTATATAGGCATTAAACTCTTCAATCTTACCACCATTCAGTACTGTATAAATCTTTGCTGGCCCCTGTTTAACTTCATGATTCATAGCCACCGGAATCGGTTCTTTAAAGTATGGGTTTTCTGGTATCCTATATAGGGAACCATAAATACCGAATTTATTATTTTTCTCTATATTACCTATCTCCTGCTGGCTTTGAAAAAAGGTACCCAATTTTTCTCCCGGTAAACCCCGTTGGCCGCTGTGAATACCTGATATATGGGCTTCAATAATTTTACCCTCCCGTACATCTATGGGCATCTGGCTATTTGCCTCAACTATCTCATGGCCAAGGGCACCATATTCTTTTGTTTTCGGGTTAATAAAGGTTAAGGTCCCCACCCCGGCAACTCCGTCATCTACATATAAACCAATCATATAACGGCCCTCTTTATTCTGTACTGGCCTGAGACTGACATTCTTCTGGCTTCCATCCCTTTTCTCAACAAGGAGATTGATATACTCATCCTTTTTTGCATATTCCTGAATTAACACGGCCAGCTTCATCTTATCATTGACCGGCTCTTTATTGATCTCCAGTATTTTATCCCCAACCCGGATTCCCGCATTCTGGGCTGGATAATGCCGTTTACCATTGCTATCTTCTACGAATGAGCTTCCAACTACCATCACTCCACGGCTGCGAATTAAGACTCCGATGGCCTGGCCTCCTGGATAGACTTCTACTTCCGGTAGGACATTAACAGTGATAGACCTGATGGGTATAAAACCAAATAACTTAAATTTCAGGTCAGAACTGCCTATATTCTCCCCTTTTACCACTAATTCTCCGGCATTTATCTTTAAATGTTCTTCCTTTATCTTTTTCCCATTTATGCTTAATTCTGTATTATTATTGCTACTTACATAGAGGTCCAGGGGGATCCTGATATTCAAAATTGATTCATTTCCCCGTATAATTGAAAAAGATTTCGGTAATCCATTTACTATAAAATAATATGAAAGAAAAAGTAATATTATTACAGATAAGAGACCAATCCCTAGCTTTTTTTTCAAATAAATCACTCTCCTGCCTTATCTACAGAACAGCCATGGCTGTAAAAAAAATAGGCGCCTCTTTTTATTAGAGATGCCCTTGGGATTGGTCGTTTATTCAGTTATATATTGGCAGAGCAATGTTATTAGAAACTTATTAGAATTCCCTTTTTCTGGCCTCAGCCATTACTAACATCTCTTCTGCATGCCTGATGGTTGTATCTGTTAACTCAACTCCGCCAAGCATGCGTGCTATCTCTGCTTTACGTTCATCATTATCCAAATAATAAATCCTGGTATAGGTACGGTTTTCTTCCTGCTTTTTCTCAATAAAGAAATGCCTGTCAGCCATACTGGCAATCTGAGGCAGATGGGTAATACAGAGTACCTGGCGCTGTTTACCGATGCGGGCTAACTTTTCGGCCATCTTCTGGGCTACTTTTCCCCCTACGCCGGTGTCTACTTCATCAAAAATCAATGTATCAACCTGGTCAACATGGGCAATAATAGTTTTTAAAGCCAACATTATTCTGGAAAGCTCCCCACCGGAAGCAATCCTGGCCAGTGGTTTCAGGTCCTCTCCCGGATTGGGGGCAATTAAAAATTCTACTTTATCGATACCATCAATAGACGGTGCCTTTTCTGTAAAAACAATCTTAAAGATGGTATTATTCATGGCCAGATCAGCCAGTTCATTAGCAATAACATCTTCCAGTGCCAGGGCCTTATTTTTACGTAATTCTGATAATTTCCTGGCATAATGATAATATTCCTCCAGAATCCTTTCTTTCCTTTCCGTTAATTCAGCCAGTAATTTATCCTGGGCTAAAAGAAATTCCAGCCGCTTTTCCATCTCCTGCTGATAATTTTTAATCTCCTCAATAGTCTGCCCATATTTCCTCTGTAATGAAGTTATGAGGGATAATCTTTTTTCTACTCTCTCCAGTTTTTCCGGATCAAATTCAAGTTTTTCGTGGTAATTATTTAAGCTAAAGGAAAGTTCCTCCATCTGATAGTAGATATCATTTAAAATATTATAAAAATTGGCCAGTTCCCCATCCAGATCTTTTAAGTCCTCCAGATCCTTGAGGAAAGAAACAATCTGACTCATAATCCCTTCTATATTACTATAATCATCACCCTGTAAACCTGTATACATCCTGGCAACAATATCATTAATATCTTCCAGGTTTGTTAGTATCTTTAATTCCTGCTCCAGTTCCTCCAGTTCATTATCCTTCAGGGCAGCATCCTCAATCTCCTGGATTTGATATTTCAGAAGGTCAATCTCACGGGCTTTTTCTCCTTCATCTATATCTAAGGCAGCCAGCTCTTCATCAATCCTATTTTGCTCCAGATATAGTTCTTTAATTCTCTGGAGGAGTTCCTCTTTATCCTGGCCTATGAATTCATCCAGCAAAGCCAGTTGAGAACTGCTATCCAGTAAACGCTGGTGTTCGTGCTGGCCATGGATATCGACCAGATACTTACTGACATCTTTAATCATGCTGGCCGTAACCAATTGGCCATTTATCCTGTTGCGGTTGTTTCCATTCTGCCTGATCTCTCTGGAAAGAATTAAGAGATCCGGATCCGCCTCGATCCCGGCCTGCTCCAGATACTCATTTATCAGATCGATTCTTTTCGGTTCAAAAGCTGCTTCAATATAGGCACTTTCCTTTCCTTTACGGATTAGATCAGTAGAAGCCCGGGCTCCCAGCAGAATATCCAGAGCCCCGATAATGATAGATTTACCAGCGCCTGTTTCTCCAGTTAAAACATTCAGGCCTTCTGCAAAATTAATCTCTAATTCATCAATTAAAGCAAAATTTTTTACCCGGAAATCCACTAACATCCTGATTCTGACACTCCCTTAACTCCAGAATTCCTCTAATTTATGAAAAATACTCTCTGTCTCCTCCTTTGGTTTTACCACAATAATTACCGTATCATCACCGGCCACCGTGCCAATAATCTCTTCCCATTCAAGATTATCAATGGCAGATCCCACTCCATCAGCAGTACCAGGCAGGGTATTCACAACAATAATATTCTCGCTATAATCCATCCCTACAACAAAATCCCGGAACATTCTCCGCAACCAATTATAGACATCCGTCTGTTTACGCTCAACTGGTAAAGAATATTTATATCCGCCATAACCATCAGGAATCTTGACCAGGCCCAGTTTTTTAATATCTCTGGATATGGTAGCCTGGGTAACTTCAATTCCATTTTCCAGCAACCTGTCTACCAGTTCTTCCTGGGTACTGATATCATGGTTTTTTATTAACTCCATAATCATTAACTGCCTTTTACTTTTCATAGGAATCTATACTCCTTTCAATTTTCAGAGGAATCCAACTTTCAACTTTTTATGTAAAATAGAATAAAAGGTCCTATCCGGTAATTTTACAATCGATAGTTCTTCTTTCGCGGCCTCAATGAAAATCTCATCACTGGAACCAACCCGGTAGTCTGAAGCACCATCTGCTGCAAAACTTACACTCTGTTCCCCCTTAACTTTAATCTTTATCCGCTCCTGATCGGAAATTACCATGGGTTTTATAAATAAACTATGGGGGCAAATTGGTGTTACTATAATTGCCCTGATCTGGGGATTAACAATGGGGCCTCCGGCAGACAGGGAATAAGCCGTTGAACCGGTCGGTGTAGAAACTATCAGGCCGTCTGCCCGATAGGTGCTGACAATTTCATCATTAATATACATTTCAACGGAGACCATCCTGGAACTGGAACCCCGGTGGATAACAAAGTCATTTAAAGCCTGTTGCCGGTAGACCGTCTTGCCCTTGTTTTCTATCCTGGCCTCCAGCACCAACCTCTTCTCGATGGAATAATTGCCTGCCAGTAATTGGTCCAGAGAATATTCAATCTCTCCAGTCTCAATTTCCGTTAAAAAACCTAAATGACCGATATTAATGCCAAGTAAAGGAAGGCCTGAACCAAAAAAATAGCGGGCTGTATGTAAGAAGGTCCCATCACCACCGATGATGATAATATAATCGGCCTTTTCCTTTATTTCTTGATAATCCTTGACTTTTACTTTACTATCCGGTTCAACACTTTCTTCTATATAATATTGAACACCCTTCTTCTCCAGATAAGCTATAACTTTCTCCAGCACTGGATAGGCATCTTTTTTCTGATTATTCAAAATTATACCGAGTACAGGAATTAAAATCATCCCCCTTCCAGAGCATCATGTGCTTCTGCCACAATTTCCGGAATTCTCCGGTACCAGAATTGACTATCTATTTCATCCACTTTATAATTGGATAAATGGACCAGAAACTCAATATTGCCACTGCTGGCTCCAGTTATAGGTGAATAGTCCAGCCCGTTTATATAAAGGCCCAGATCCAGGAAAAAATCCAGCATCTCTCTGAGCACATCTTCATGGACCTCTCTGTCTCTGACTATTCCGTTTTTGCCAACCCTCTCCGGTCCTGCTTCAAATTGGGGCTTAATCAGGGCTATTATATCCCCTTTGGCAGTGAGAAAGGCAAGAGCAGGGGGAATAATCAACCTGAGGGAAATAAAAGAAACATCTGTAACAATCAACGATACCTTCACCGGGAGTTGCTCCGGAGTCAAGTAACGGAAATTAGTCCTCTCCAATACTACTACTCTTTCATCCTGGCGCAATCTCCAGTCCAGTTGCCCATAACCAACATCTATAGCATAAACCTTTTTAGCTCCCTTTTGTAGAAGACAATCGGTAAAACCGCCTGTAGAAGCACCTATATCCATGGCTTCTTTTCCTGCCGGATCAACAGAAAAGACCTCCAGGGCTTTTTCCAGCTTCAGGCCTCCTCTGCTTACATAAGGCAGGTTTTCACCCTTCAGCTCTATCCTGGCCTCTTCACTGAACAGGGTACCGGCCTTGTCCACCATCTGGCCGTTTACCAGTACCTGCCCGGCCATTATAGCTCCCCTGGCTTTATTCCGGCTTTCAAAAAAGCCCTGCTCTACCAGTAATATATCAAGACGCTTTTTAGTGGCCATAGGATACCTCCAGATTATTTCCTTTACTTTTACCCAGTAAATCTTCTGCAGCAGCCTTTATACCCCTGGCATTTAGATTATACAGATCCCGGAGCAGGGATTGGGAGCCATGTTCTATAAAAAGATCCGGCAAACCCATTCTCTTTATCCTGACATCAGTCAATTCATATTCATTTACCAGTTCCAGTATGGCACTGCCAAAGCCTCCGGCCAGCACCTGTTCTTCCACAGTCAGGACTTTGCCGTATCTACTGATTTCCTTCAGAAGAAATTCTTCATCAAGGGGTTTAATAAAACAGGGGTCTATTACTCCTGCCTTAATCCCCTCTTTTTCCAGCAATTCTGCTGCTTCCAGGGCCGGATAGACCATGGAACCAACAGCAATTATCAATATATCCTTTCCTTCCCTTAATAACTCTGCTTTTCCAATCTCCAATTCTTTCAGTTCTTCATCCATTCCCACACCCAGGCTTTCTCCTCTGGGATAGCGGACTACAGCAGGTTTACCTGAGTAAACAGCAGTATATAACATATGCTGTAACTGGTTTTCATCCCTGGGAGCCATTATAATCAGATTGGGAACAATCCGTAAAAAGGAAATATCAAAAATTCCCTGATGTGTCTCCCCATCTTCACCAACAATACCGGCTCGATCGATGGCAAAGATAACTGGTAATTCCGGTATACAGACATCATGGATAATCTGGTCATAGGCCCTCTGCAGGAAAGAAGAATAAATGGCAACTACAGGTTTTTTCCCACCTTTGGCCAGCCCGCTGGCCAGGGTTACAGCATGTTGTTCAGCAATACCTACATCTATAAATCTATCAGGATAGGCAGCCCGCAGCAGATCCAGCCCCGTTCCTTCCGGCATGGCTGCTGTTATCCCCAACAGGTCTTCATCCTGGCCGGCTATCTTTACCATGGTCTCACCAAACACCTGGCTGAAGCTGGGTTTTTTCTCTTCCTTCTTACTTAAACCATTACCCAGTATAAAGGGACTTACCCCATGGAATTTAGCCGGTTGTTTTTCCGCCGGGATATAACCTTTGCCCTTTACTGTATTTACATGAATCAGGACAGGACCTTCAATTAAATCCGCATTCCTGAAATTTATAATCAATTCATTTATATCATGGCCATCCAGCGGCCCGATATAGGTAAAACCCATCTCCTCAAAGAGGATTCCCGAAAGAAATATATATTTAAAACCATCCTTTAATCTCTCAACACTTCTGGAAACAGTATGCCCGATCTTCGGTATCCTGCTGATGATTAACTCCAGATCTTCCTTTATCTTATGTACCCGTGGATCAGTCCTGATATTTGACAAATAACGGGAAAGGGCCCCTACATTCTGGGATATAGACATCCCGTTATCATTAAGGATTACCTTTAAATCAGTCCCAATATGGCCGGCATGGTTCAATGCTTCAAAGGCCATACCGGCAGTTAAAGCACCATCACCGATAACAGCATATATCCGGTGTTTTTCTTTATTTAAATCCCTGGCCATGGCCAGGCCAAGTGCTGCTGAGATGGAAGTACTGCTATGGCCGGTCTCTATAATATCATGGACACTCTCCCTGCTTTTCGGAAAGCCACTGAGCCCTTTATATTGTCTGATGGTATGGAACATATCTCTCCGGCCCGTCAGGATCTTATGGGCATAACTCTGATGACCTACATCCCAGATAATCTTATCTTCAGGGCTATTCAAATGATAATGAAGGGCAATGGTTAATTCTATCACGCCAAGGTTAGAGGCCAGATGCCCGCCAGTATCAGCTACCGTTTTGATAATAAAGGCGCGTAGTTCTTTGGCCAGTATATTTAGCTCATCCCAATTTAGTGCTTTCAAATCAGCGGGGGAATTAATCCTCTCCAGTATGCTTTGCATTATCGCTCACCCCTTAGCCTTGCACGGATAAATGTTTCGTATAATTTAACGACTGCCGCGCCCAACAGATCAGTTATTATACCAATAAAGATAATTACCAGCAGTATAATAACAGCCGGTACAAAGGAAAGATATTCTGCTCTGCTTTGTGAACTTAGTGTAACCAATATAGAAAGAAAAAATGTAATACAAAACCCATATATAAATTATTATACCATACATAAGTAAGTTCATGCAATCATGAGAAATAACTGCCTGTAAAGCTCAAAAAAGCCTGCAGCCAGGAAATCAAAATTGTCTTACCACTATAAAATCCATTAATTCCAGGAGAAAGGAAGCCTTATCCCCGAATAATTTCAGCTCTTCCTTTGCTTCCTGCGCATTCCTTTCCGCTTCTTTCTTCGCTTCCTCCAGGCCCAATAAAACAGGGTAGGTAACCTTATTGGATTTTGCATCACTACCGGTTTCTTTGCCCAGTTTCTCTTTATCGCCAATTACATCCAATATATCATCGACAATCTGGAAGGTCAGTCCCAGCTTTTCCGCGAATCTATCCAGAACAAGGAATTCTTCTTCTGCTACCTCGCTACAGTAGGCACCGCTGAGGATGGAGGCGCGGAATAGGGCCCCGGTCTTGGCCCGGTGGATCTTCTTCATCTCCTCCAGGCCAATCTCTTTATTTTCTGCTCCTAAATCCAGGGCCTGCCCTCCTACCATTCCCTGTATACCGGCACTGGCACTGATCAACCCTATTATTTTTACAATCTTTCCGGTCGCCAGAGGCAGCCTGCTGAGGACATTAAAGGCATAGGTCAAGAGGCCGTCTCCAGCCAGAATAGCCATTCCGCTGCCAAAGACACGGTGATTGGTCAATTTTCCTCTCCGGTAATCATCATTATCCATACTGGGCAAATCGTCATGAATTAAAGAATAGGTATGAATCATCTCTATAGCAGCACCGGCCATCCTGGCACTGGCCACATCGCCTTCCAACATCTCCGCCACAGCCCTGCTCAGGATAGGACGCAGTCTTTTTCCACCGGAAAAAAGACTGTATTTGATTGACTCCAACAACGTTTCTGAAAGATATAGCTCTTTATCTTCAAATAAGGCCTTTAAATCTTCTTCCACATCTGCTATATATTCCTGCAACCTTTTCTCAAAATTATTCAAATCAATTTTCCTCCTCTGCTTTAAATGGTACAATTTCTACATCATTATAATCTTCATCTTTTTTCAATACTATCTCTATTTTTCTTTCCGCTTGATCCAGTTCCATTTTGCAGAATTTAACCAGTTTAACTCCTTCTTCAAATAACTCCAGGGATTTTTCCAGTGATAGACCTCCATCTTCTAATTCTTTGACCACTTCTTCCAGTCTGGCGAGAGCTTCTTCGAAGTCCAATTTCCTCTCGGGCATATCTCTCATCCTCCTTCATTAGAATTCCTGCTCTGCAGGCATTTTCTGCAGGACCAGGCTTTTTATCAGTCCATCTTTCACCCGGATATGAATCTCCTGTCCAATCTCCACCTCATTAATACTATCTATAATCTTTCCCTGAATGCTGCTGATTGAATAACCCCGGGCCAGGGTCTTCAATGGGCTGAGGCTTTCCAGTTTCCCATTCAGGATTTGAAACTGCTCTTTCCGCCCCTTTAATTCCTTTTCCATGGCCCATTCTAATCTACGGCTCAGATCATCCAGCTGTTGTATCTCCCTACTGAATAACTCTTCTGGCCTGGCGAAAAGCCTTCTCTCTATAAGTCCATCCAGTTGTTTCCGGTATTCCCTGATCTTATTATTGATTGCATATAAAAGTCTCTCCCGGCTATTTTCAATGTTCTTTTCCAGTTCCAGCCTGGAAGCGATAGCCAGTTCCGCAGCGGCAGAAGGAGTTGGCGCCCTTAAATCAGCCACAAAATCGGCAATAGTAAAATCTGTCTCATGGCCGACCCCGCTGATAATCGGCACAGTGGAATTATAGATAGCCCTGGCCAGATTTTCCTCATTAAAAGGCCAGAGGTCTTCTATACTTCCCCCTCCCCTGCATAAAAGTATCAGATCAATATCTCCACGCCTGTTTAAATACTCGATGCCCTTTACCAACTGCTCACTGGCCATTTCACCCTGTACCAGTGTCGGCACAATTAAGAGAGAGATATTGGGAAATCTCCGCCGTATTACCGAAAGGATATCCCTGATGGCAGCCCCGGTCGGTGAGGTAACTATACCGATCTTTTTCGGTAATAGGGGAATTTTTTTCTTATGCGCCGGGTCAAAAAGGCCTTCCTTTTCCAGTTTCTCCTTCAATTGTTCAAAGGCCAGGTACAGGGCACCCTTGCCGGCAGGTTCTATTGAATCTATGTAAAACTGATAAGTACCCCTTGGTTCATAAAGGCTTATGTAACCATGGGCTATAACCTTCAGTCCATCCTCTAACTGAAACTTCAATTGGCTATTATAACCCTTAAACATAATGGCAGAGATTGCGGAGCTTTCGTCCTTTAACGTAAAGTACATATGTCCTGAACTATGGTGATGAAAATTGGAAATCTCACCACTTATCCAGATATCATTTACAAGGGGATCTATAGCCAGCAAATCTTTAAGGTATTTTGTTATTTCTGTGACAGTAAATATTCTTTTCTCCATTTTCAAACACCGTGATATCTCCTGGCTTTAATGGTATTTTTCATTAGCATGGCTATTGTCATGGGGCCAACCCCACCGGGTACTGGAGTTATATAGGAGGATTTCTTCTCAACTGACGGAAAATCCAGATCCCCAACTAACTTCCCATCAACCCTATTTATGCCGACATCAATGGCTACAACCCCATCTTTCACCATGGAACCATCAATAAAGCCTGGTTTCCCTACTGCCACAACCAGTATATCTGCTGTAACAGTCTCTCTGGCCAGGTCCCTGGTGCGGGAATGACAGATAGTAACAGTGGCATTTTTCTCCAGCAGGAGACAGGCTACCGGTTTGCCCACAATATTGCTCCTGCCCACAACCACTGCTTTCTTTCCCTCAACCTCAATCCCTTCCCTCTCCAATAGTTCCATTATCCCCATTGGTGTACAGGGCTCAAATCGGGGCAAATCCTTCTGGCTGTTAAATAGGCGCCCTGTATTCACTGGATGAAAACCATCTACATCTTTACCAGGATCGATTGCCTCAATAATCTCCTTTTCGTCTATATGTGATGGTAAGGGGAGTTGAACTAAAATCCCATCTATTCTCCTATCTTCATTAAGTTCCTGGATAAGCTCGAGTAATTCCTCCTTACTTATCCCGGCATCCCTTCTAAATACTTGAGAAAAAATACCCAGCTCCCTGGCCTTCCTTTCCTTGGACCGTACATAGGTCTCTGAGGCTGGATCATTGCCTACCAGCACAACAGCCAGCCCGGGAGCCCGGCCCTCTTTTGCCAATATCGCTACCTCTTCCTTAAGCTCTCTATGAATATCCTCAGCTATACCCTTGCCATCGATTATTCTAGCCACTATGATACCTCCAATTTCCCTCTTTAATAGTCCTTATTCTTTAAAATTGACAAAAATCCTGCAAAAGTTTTTTACTGAATCCTCTTTTTTAACAGGGTGGACTTGGTTCATCATCAGGAATGATGCTGATCAAGCCTTCATCCTTCAATACCTGGGTAAGTTCCGCCATACTGCCTCTTTTTTCTTCCGGTAGATTATCAATAAAACTGATGATTTCTTCCCGGGGCACATTGTGAACATACTTAATACCTCCATATCGCATGACCCTTACCTTCTGCTTCGGTCTTTCTGTCAAGACAATCACCCTTCTTTTAAAGATATTATTTATATTGTGCCCCTTTTTCTTAAAAATAGCCTCAAATTTAAAATTTGAGGCCAGAATTATACTTATAATTTATAGAGTATCTCTGCCGAAAGAAGTTTTACATTATTATCAGCTAAAATCCTGATAGCCCTATCCAGATCATCAACCCGGACAATAACTACTGCCCCCCTGGTATCCTTTCCTACTGCATAAAGATATTCTATACCAATAGACTCACTGGCCAGACAGGCCAGTGCCCCAGCCAGGCTGCCCGGTTTATCTTCCACAGCAATAGCCAGGACCTCGGTGCTGTTCACAGTACGACCGCTCTCTCTTAAAACCTTTTCTGCCTTTTCCGGTTTATTGACTATTAATCTCAGGATACCAAAATCCGTTGTATCAGAAATGGAAATGGCAATCAGGTCAATATCATTTTTCCCCAGTATATTCAAAACATCGGCCAATCTGCCGGATTTATTCTCCAGGAAAACAGAAATCTGTTTAATCAACATAGCCTTTCCCCCCTTATATTGTAATCCCTCTCTGCTTACTCCTTATCATATATTATTGTATATAATTATACCCGGTCTCGAAGGCCTTCAGGTTTGCCTCCAGGTATCTCTCCGGTATCAGGTTTTCCAGAGAAGCCAGCCACTTTTCCTTTGGAAAATCCAGTAACCTGGCCAGTATTCCAATCAGGACAGTATTTACTGCCCTGGTTGTACCACATTCCCTGGCCACTGATAAGGCATCTATGGAAATAATATTATCGGTACTTACCCTGATTTTTTCCAGAACTCCTTCCGGATAATCGGCCTGGCCGGTTAATACAGATGCCGGTAAAATCTGCTGCTTATTTATGATCATCCGGCCAGCAGGAGCTAAATAATCCAGCCAACGCAAGGCCTCCAGCTCCTCAAAGGCCAGGATAATATCTGCTTCCCCTTTTTCGATAATCGGCGAATAAACCTTTTCGGCCATTTTAATACTGCTGACAACACTTCCGCCCCGCTGGGCCATACCGTGTATCTCTGATAATTTCACATCATAGGAACTATTAATGGCCACATTCCCGATTATCCTGCTGGCCAATAAGGTCCCCTGTCCTCCAACTCCCACGATCATAATATTAACTTCATTCATCACTGCCACCTACCTTTGCTATCGCATCAAAAGGACATTTTTCAGCACAGAGCATACAGCCATTACATAAAGCATCATCAATCTCAATCTGATCACCTTTATCAACTATGGCCGGACAGGCAATACTCACACACTGTTTACAATTCCGGCAAAGTTCTTTATCGATAATGGCATAACCGCTATAATTGGCTTTCTTCAAAAGGGCACAGGGCCTCTGGGCGATAATCAGGGAAGGTTCGTCAACAGAAACCTCTTCCTTGATAACCTGTTCCAATTTACGTAAATTAAAAGGATCCACTACCTTTATCCTCTCAATACCAATAGCTTCACCTAATTTGACCAGATCTACCTGCTTTGTCACTTCACCTTTAATGGTATAACCGGTAGTAGGGTTCTCCTGATGCCCGGTCATCCCGGTAATGGAGTTATCAAGGATGATTACGGTAGATGTCCCTTTATTATAGACAATATCAATCAAACCGGTAATCCCTGAATGGATGAAGGTAGAATCACCAATTACCGCTACGGTCTTCCCGGAAAAATCTCTCCCCCTGGCCTTCTCCATGCCATGGGCGATACCGATACTGGCCCCCATACAGACACAGATATCCATGGCACTTACCGGCGGCAGGGCACCCAATGTATAACAACCTATATCCCCTACAACGGTAAGTTTCAATTTCCTGAGTACATGAAAAGTAGCCCGGTGGGGACAACCAGGACACATTACAGGTGGCCTTCCCGGCACATCCTCCACACCTATAACCTCACTCTCCGCTTCCTCACCCAGGAGTCTTTCCCTGATTATCCTGCTATTCAATTCTCCAGTGACAGGCAGGAGTTCCTTGCCAATTACTTCAATTCCCAGGGCTTTAATCTGCTCCTCCAGGAAAGGTTCCAGTTCTTCCACTACATAAAGGGTCTCCACCTCTGCTGCAAAATCCCTGATTAGCTTTTCCGGCAAAGGATAAACCATACCCAGTTTCAAAAAGGAAACATTACCAAAGGCCTCCCGGGCATACTGGTAGGCAATACCACTGCTGATAACTCCAATCTTCCTGTCACCCCAGAAAATCTGGTTTAAGGATGATTCTTCCGCAAATCTCTTCAAGTTGTCCAACCTATCTTCGATTATCAAATGACGTTTCCTGGCCATTCCTGGCATCATTACATTTTTCCCAATATCCTTCTGGTATTCCTTTAATTGATAATCTACCCTCTCTCCCGGTTCCACCGGACTCAGGGAATGGGATATCCGGGTAGATAAGCGTATCAATACAGGGGTATCAAACTCTTCACTGATTTCATAGGCTATTTTTACAAAGTCCTTACACTCCTGGCTATCTGCCGGTTCCAGCATGGGCAGCTTGGCAGCCCGGGCATAGTGGCGGCTATCCTGTTCATTCTGGGAACTATGCATTCCAGGATCATCAGCCACCACTATAAGCAGGCCTCCATTAATACCTGTATAGGAAGCAGTAAAAAGGGGATCGGCAGCCACATTAAGCCCAACATGCTTCATGGCTGTCATGGAACGGGCCCCGCCCATGGCAGCACCAATGGCTACCTCCAGGGCCACCTTCTCATTGGGGGCCCATTCCGAATATATCTCATCATATTTTTTAGCAATACATTCAGTTATCTCCGTACTGGGAGTACCTGGATATGATGACACAACAGTTACTCCTGCCTCGTAAGCTCCTCTGGCAATAGCTTCATTGCCTAACATAAGTTCTTTCAAAACCATTACCTCCCTGCTATTTCAACTGTTTTCTCCTTTTCCTATTCCTTATTCCTCAGGTCAATTACCCTTCTGGCTTTTCCGGTAAACCTCTCCAGGGTCTTTGGTTCAACCAGTTTCACCCTGACATCTATCTGTAATACAGAACGCAATTTATTTCTAACCTTCTCTTCCAGATCCTTCAGGGCTCTAAAATTATCCACCAGTTTCCGGTCCACAAATTCCACCATGACCTGAACATCATCCATATAACCTTTTTTCTTCACCACTATCTGGTAATGAGGCCCGACTCCCTCCATGCCGACCAGTACATCTTCAATCTGGGAAGGGAAAACATTCACACCTTTAATTATCAACATATCGTCTGTTCTGCCCCGGACCTTTGCCATCCTGGTATTGGTCCTGCCACATTTACATGGTTCCTGGGTCAGGACTGTAATATCCCGGGTCCGGTACCTTAACATGGGGATACCTTCTTTAGTCAAAGTAGTCAGGACCAGTTCGCCCTCTTCTCCATAGTCTTTTGCCTGCCCTGTATCAGGATCAATAATCTCCGGATAGAAATGGTCCTCGTTAATATGCATACCATCCTGATAGATACATTCTCCAGACACACCTGGCCCGGTAATCTCCGTCAAGCCGTAATTCTGGGTGGCCAGAATTCCCCAGCGTTCTTCCAGTTCTTCCTTCATGGAAGTAGTTACTCCTTCCCCACCAAAAAGGCCTAATCTCAGTTTGAAATTTTCCTTTTTGAGGCCCATCTCTTCAGCCACCTCAGACAGATATAATACATAGGAAGGTGTGCCGACAACTATAGTTGAGCCAAAATCCTGCATCATCATCAACTGCCGCTCAGAATTACCGCTGGACATTGGTAAAACTGTTATCCCTACCTTTTCCAGCCCATAGTGGAGGCCGAACCCCCCCGTAAACAACCCGTATCCAAAAACAATCTGGGCCAGGTCATCTTCTCTGCCACCAGCTGCAACTATAATTCTCGCCACACACTCTGTCCAGTTCTCCAGATCTTTTCTGGTATAACCTACTACAACCGGCTTGCCGGTTGTTCCTGATGAAGCATGAAGCCTGATTATCTTTTTCATGGGACAGGCAAAAAGATTAAAAGGATAATTCTCCCTCAAATCATCTTTGGTAGTAAAGGGGATTTTCTCAATATCCTTTAAATTTTGAATATGTTCTGGCCTTAATCCGATCTCATCAAACCTTTTCCGGTAAAAAGGCACACAATTATAAGCATAGTCCACTACCCTCTTTAAATTGGCCAGTTGAAGCTCCTCCATTTCCTCCCTGCTCATACATTCTGCTTCCTCATTCCAGATCATCAAAAATGCCTCCCTACTTGAATATACTAAAATTATTGTGAAATTTTATACAACTCAATTAGATTAATTCTCTTTAATCTAATTATATCCTTCTAAAAATTAAGGATTTTTTTAAATTATACCCTTGACATTTTTCCTATAATGTTTTATTATATACTTGTTGTCGCGCTGAAGTGGCGGAATAGGCAGACGCGCATGATTCAGGGTCATGTGGGCAAAAGCCCGTGGGGGTTCGACTCCCCCCTTCAGCACCAC
>JANWJZ010000076.1 GCA_025451675.1 Halanaerobiales bacterium
ATATCTCCCTTCGGTACTTAAATAAACCTGCTTTGGAGATTTAAAAGCATTTGAAGTAAAAGCTAATACCGTAAGTGCTGCCGCAACAATAAACACTATTATGCCGCCAAAAAGCACCACTTTTTTCGAACCACTTTTATTAGACATAAATATTCCTCCATATCTTCTATATTAAGTATATTTATTGAAGAACTTACGGCTTTAAATTATATTATATAGAATAATATTCTGTCAATATAAAAAAGCAGTAAATGTATTTTAAAAAATTTTCTATATGTCTTTAATAATTGATGATAAAGTAGTAAAATAGTATTGAATGTTTTTTTTTTATCAATCTTTTATCAAGATAAAAGATTTGTAATTTATAGGATAAAATATTGAAAGGAGAAATATATATGAAAAGCACAGAGTTTAAAGATCTAATTCTATTTATCACAGGTCCTACTTACATAAGACCGGAGATACGAAAAGCAGGTACTTATTGTGAATTTGGACACCGTGATAAGGTGGCAAAGGTTAAAATTGAATCAATCTTAACAAACTTAAGAAAACTAGCCGGAGTTAGTGAAGACTATGAAGTATGCCTGATTTCCGGAAGCGGTACATTTGCTATGGAAGCGTCCATCCGCTCACTGGCAAAGGATGATGAAAATATCCTCAATGTATCAGTAGGTGCTTTTGGGGATCTTTACAACAAAATTGCAGTTGCTAATAAAAGGACTGTTGATTTGTTAAAATTTAAACCAGGAAAAGCTATAGACTTAGATGTACTGGAAGAAAAGCTTAAATCCAAAAAATATGATGTTGTTACATTTACTCATAATGAGACTTCTACAGGTGTTACAAATGACATGGTGGAAGTATGTAAGCTTATACAAAAGTATGGTGCAATGACTCTTGTAGATGGTGTTAGTATCTTTGGGGGAGTGAAAGTTCCTTTTGAAGAAGCAAAACCATCAATTTATGTAACCAGCACACAAAAATGCTTAGGACTTCCTGCTGGTTTTGGAATTATTTTTGTGCACAAAGATGCATTAGAAAAGGCTAAGACAGTTGAAAACAGGGGATATGTGACAGACCTTGTATCTATAGCTGCAAGTGCTCAAAAATCCCAGACTGTAACAACTCCAAACTGTACATTAATTAACCAGATGGAAGAGCAGCTTAAATATATAGTGGAAGAAGAAGGAATTGAAAACAGGTTTAAGCGCCATGAAGAAATGCAGAAAATGGTGGCTGACTGGCTGGAGAATTCATTAAGTGATGATTTTAAATTCTTCTCACAAGAGGGCTACCGTTCAGCGGTGGTTTCTGCTATAGAAATTCCTAAATATGTTGACAGAATGGCGATTAAGGAAAGTATGAGAGAAAGAGGCTACTTGTTTGACCCAGGCTATGGCGGATTAAATAAAAAGCTAGAAGAAAGCGGGGAAAACTTAAACATCAGGATAGGTCATATGGGAGACATAACTCCTGAAATGCTTACAAAATATTTAGAAGAGCTGGAAATTGAAATTAAAAAATTCAAACCATAAGACAAAGCAAAAACCATAAGCTAATTTAAAAAAACAATTTAAAACATAAGCTGAATTTCATTTGATAAATTTAATTTTATTTAATAAATCTGGAAATAATAAATCCGGAAATAAGTCAATAAATCCGGAATAAGTCCAGTAAAAGAAAACGCCGGTTATGTTAAAAGCTTTTGCTAAAACAGGGCCGGTGTTTTTTTTAATTAAATAAATTAGCCTTTAAAGAAAATGAAAAAAATGATAATATAATAGTAAGCGGATATTTGGAGTGTTTTTTGTGGGGAGGAAAGAAAATGAAAAGAAATAAATGCAGTATAAGCAGGTTTTTTTGTGAAATTGAAAAATAGTTTGTGGGGGAGGAATGTTTAGCCAGCCCCACAAACTAGTAGCTATGTAGCTGATTGATGATTGTGTTTTAAAGTTTATTCGTTAGCAAAACCACCTACACCATATCCGCCACAACCAAATAGCGGAAGCAATATTATAATAAGAATTATTATAAAGAATATTGCCAACGGTCCAGCAAATAATCCACCTGAACTTGCTGCAGCAACAGCTCCTGCTCTTTCGTCATATGACATAGCAACAACTCCTTTCAAGTGACTTATAAGTTTTATAGTATATAGTATTAAAAAGAGATAAAAAATGTTACAATTATTAAGCTGTATTTTTTAAAAATAATGTTTGCTTTCAATTATTTATTTCCAACAAGTTTATTTAAGGGGGTGAGATGGTTAATTTTGAAAACCGGGATATATAAATAAAGCAAGTTTTAATATAGCAAGTTTTGCTTATAAGCTTGTTTTATGAAATTCAACCAGAAAAAAGAATTTAAAGGGGAGAGTGAATTTTAATGGTAAAAAAGTTTAGAAGGCAAGCAAAAGTCCAGATTTTCCTTTTGGTTTTTTGCTTGTTGGCCTCTATAATGGCGTCACCGCTAGCAGTATATTCCATTCCTATTGATCCGGAGTATAACTTTGCGGCGGGTTTACAAATGGTTCTGTACTTCTACAATGCTAACATGTGTGGACCGGTAACAGGGGACAGATTGCCCTGGAGAGGACATTGTCATATGGAAGACGCAGAAGTGCCTCTAATTCCTATGACAGAAGATTATTGGGGTACAAATATGTCTCAGGAATTTATTGATAAATACAGGGACATATTAGACCCGGATGGAGACGGTACCATTGATTTAAGTGGAGGGTACCACGACGCAGGAGACCACGTTAAGTTTGGACTGCCAGGATCATTTTCAGGTTCTACAGTGGGATGGGGATTTTATGAGTTCAGGGATGCTTTTGAAGCTACAGGCACAGCTGAACATGCAAAGGAAGTATTAAGATGGTTTAACGATTATTACCTTAAAGTTACCTACAGGGATGAAAATGGTGATGTAATAGCTTATTGTTATCAAGTGGGAGAAGGTAATATAGACCATAACTTCTGGAATCCTCCGGAGCTGCAGCACTCAAAGGTTTTATTGGATTTTTCAAGACCTGCATACTTTGCTACAGCTGAGACACCGGCTAGTGACCAGGCAGCAGGTGCAGCAGCTTCCCTTGCAATAAACTATCTGAACTTTAAAGATGAAGATCCGGAGTATGCTGAAGAGTGCTTGGACACTGCAATAGCCCTTTATGATTTTGCTGTAAAATATAGAGGGCTTGGATATGACGGAGGTTTCTATACATCATCCTACGACTATGATGAAATGGCTTGGGCTGCTGTATGGCTACACATTGCAACCGGTGATTGGGATTATATTGAGGACATAGTAAAAACAGATGATGAAGGTTTTTACACTGGATATTTCCAAAGAATTATTGCACACCCAGGTGACAGATGGCAAAACATATGGGTACACTGTTGGGATACAGTTTGGGGCGGGGTTTTTGCAAAACTTGCTCCTATAACAAACACTGAAAGAGATTGGTATATTTTCAGATGGAATCTTGAATATTGGTCAGGAATACCCCATGAAGATCCTTCAGATACTACTTTCTTAGCTCAGAGCCCATCCGGCTACAGTGTGGTTAATGCTTATGGTTCTGCAAGGTACAACACAGCAGCACAGCTTTGTGCACTGGTTTATTCAAAAGAGACCGGGGACATGAGGTTTGCAGAGTGGTCAAAAGGACAAATGGAATACATAATGGGTAATAACCCTCTAAACAGAAGCTATATTGTGGGATATGGCGAAAACCACGCAAAGCATCCTCACCACCGTGCCGCTCATGGTTCCAGAACATTTAGTATGCTTGACCCGGAAGAACACCGCTTTACACTTTGGGGAGCTTTAGTGGGCGGACCTGACTTAGATGACTACCATGTGGATGAAACTACAGACTACGTATATAATGAGGTGGCTGTGGATTTTAACGCTGCAATTGTAGGAGCGATGGCGGGACTGTATACCTATTATGGTGAAGGACATTATCCTTTGGAGAATTTCCCACCGGAGCCTGATCCTGTTGTAGAGTTCTACTCAGAGGCAAAAGTGGAGCAGGAAAACAAAGAAAGAACACAGGTAACATTAAAATTGAACAACTATTCTGCTTATCCTCCAAGATTTGAAACAGAATTTAAAATGCGTTATTACTTTAACATTTCAGAGTTAATTGCTGCAGGACAGTCTATAGATGATGTTACCATAGAGGTATATTATGACGAAAACAAAGCCGGTTACGATGGACCTGCTGAATATAAGGGGCCATTTAAGTATGATGACGGAGGCACATATTACGTAGAAATTGACTGGACCGGACGTATTATATATGGTAAGCGTGAAGTACAATTTGCAATAATAGCTGCACAGGATTCAAACTACAATAGCAACTGGGATCCAACAAATGACTACAGTAGGGATGGATTGAATTTTGATGACTTTGTTATTACAGAAAAAGTTCCTCTTTATATAGGTGATGAGTTGGTATTTGGTGAAGAGCCTGAACCTGCTGTAGTTGATCCGACACCAACATCTGATCCGGATGATCCGGGAACTACACCATCAGATTCTTATTCATTAGAAGTTGAATACAAGAGTGGCTTAACAATAAGTGAAACCAACGATATCAGGGCAGCAATAAATATAAAGAATACCGGAAAAACACCTGTCAATCTTTCAGATCTTGTGGTACGTTACTGGTACACAAGAGATGGGGATCAGGAACAGAGATTTTCATCACCTTATGCCCATGTTGGAAGCAGCAATGTAAAAGGTGTAATAAAGACAATTGACGAGCCTGTAGAGCTGGCAGATACCTATTTAGAAATAAGCTTTACAGAGGATGCAGGTGTACTGGGTGCCGGTTCACAAACAGGTGAAATACAATTTAGTATAGAAAAAGTAGACTACGAAAAATATGATCAGTCAAATGACTATTCTTATTTAGAAGCAAAAGAATTTACAGAGAATCCGAACATCACAGTATATGTAAAATCAAAATTGGTATATGGAAATGAACCGGTTGAGGTTCCGGGAGGAGACATAATTTATGGTGATTTAAATGAAGACGGTATGATAGATTCAGTTGATGCAGCATTGCTTTCAAGGTATATACTAGAAATATCAGATGGTTTTCCGGCGCCTTTGGAAAGTGCAGATTTAAACGGGGATGGTGTAGTAGACTCCATTGATGCAGTAATTTTAGGTAGATATGTGTTGGAGATAATTACTTCATTCCCTGTAAACAAATGATTTAAGTAAAAAAGGCTGCTGTGCCAATGAGACGGTACAGCAGCCTTTTTTTAATCAAAAACTTAGCATTTCTTAGCTTCAATTTGCGTTTTTCCTCATAGGTACTGTAAAAACTGTCAGTGGTAAAATTTAATTGGTTCTTTCCAGGGTTAATTGAATTAAATGACAATATATGATAAAATAAATGAAAATTAAACAAAAGAAAAGAGGATTATATTCCATGGATGAATTTATTAAACAATTAGACCCAAACTTAGACTATATTAGTCATGAAATAAAAGATGGCAAATGCTATATAACAGTAACTTCCAATCGAAAAGAAGTAACATGCCCATTTTGTGGCTGGCCATCATCCAGAATACATTCCACATATAACAGAACCTTTCAGGACCTTCCAGTACAAGGTAATAAGGTATTTATTATTATACGTAACAGAAAATTTTTTTGTGATAATTCTGATTGTAATCATACTACCTTTGCAGAAAGGTTTGATTTTATCTCCTATAAAGCGAAGAAAACCCGCCGTCTTGAGGATGAAATTGTGCGACTATCAATAAATTGCAGTTCCATTACAGCATCAAAAATACTAAAGGAAAATGTTGTGGATATTGGTAAAAGTACAGTTTGTAATCTTTTAAAAAAAAAGAAACACCGGTAATTGATAAAAAGACTATAACAGCTGTTTGTATTGATGATTTTGCTATTAAAAAGCGTAGAAGCTATGGAACAATTATGGTAGACATTTTTACGCATCAAATACTTGATATGATTGACTCAAGGGATTATGAGACTGTTTGTGAGTGGTTAAAATCATATCCAAATCTTCGTATAATATCAAGAGATGGGTCTGTCACCTATAATAATGCAATTACAGGTGCACACCCGGAAGCTTTACAAATAAGTGACCGTTTTCATTTGCTAAAGAATTTGACTTCCTATGTAACAGAGTATCTAAAAAAGAGATTAAAACCGCAAGTTTCAATACAATCTGTCAGTCAGGAAATTAAAGAGGTAGAAACAATAAAACAGGCGAATGAGAACAGAAAACTCACATTGAAAGAAAAATATGAAAAGATAAAACAACTTTCATTAGAAGGAAGATGTAAGACAGAAATTTGCCGAAGCTTAAATATGGATATACGAGCTTATGATAAATTAATAGCAATGACCCCTGAAGAAAGGGAAAAGTTGTTCCAGACAAAAAATATGATCATACATGAAGAAAAAGTAAAGCAAAAAATGGAACGTATAAATGAGGTGCGGGAGTTAAAGAGAATAGGTTTTAGTAATAGAGAGATATCAAGGCGTACCGGACTTGATAGAAAAACAGTTAGAAGATATCTTGATGAAAACTTTAATCCGGTCCATGCTTCCTATGGCAAAAAGAGAAATGGGAAACTGACACCATATATAAAAACGATTGACGAATACCTTGAGAAAGGGATGATGGGTTCATATATTGTAGAAAAGATACGTGAAATGGGATATGATGGTTCATCATCAACTGTGCGGCATTATATGGCAGACTGGAAGAAGCGGAGAAAAAAATATTACGATAAAAGTAAAGAAGATGGGAAAAAAACAGAAATAATAAGAAGAGAAAATATATTAAAGCTATTGTACCACCCAATAGAAAAAGTAAAAATAATCAGTGAGAAACAATTTGAAATGATATGCAAAGAGTATCCGTTTTTTGAGAAGATATATAGAATAATATGGGAATTTAAAAATATGCTAACTAATAAAAACATTGATGCCTTCGATAAATGGATAGAGCGGGCTAAAAATCTAAACATACCGGAAATAAACAGTTTTATAAATGGAGTTGAACGAGATATAGAGGCTGTAAGGAATGCGATAAAATATGAATATAGTAATGGGCTTGCAGAAGGGTGTATTAATAAACTGAAGGTAATAAAACGAATTATGTATGGCCGCTGCAGTTTTGAAACATTAAAAACCAAAATTCTCCGGCTCGAAAAAATGAGGTTATTCAACTAACTTTGGAAAGAACCCTAATATTGTACCACATACCGGTAAAAAAATAGGCCACCTTAATCAAATTTCCTGTATGATTATGTTGAAGAATCATTATCGTACAGGAGGAAAGGA